>CAYYHO010000136.1:0-5196 GCA_964471725.1 uncultured Methyloversatilis sp.
GTGCGTTATACCCCCGAGTCGCCCCGCTCGATGCCTTCGACCATGGCGCCGGTGATGGCCGACTTCGACGCCAGGCCGTTGTGGCATGCCGTCATGGGTCTCTACTTCGAAATGCAGCGCACCAGTGATGCGGGCAGTTGCCAACTCTGGGTCGACGCTATCGAACGCTATGTCGAACGTTTCGTTGCGCCCTGGCAGGAGGAAAAGCGACTGCTGAACCTGTGGAACACGGTGCAGACGGATTTGGCGCGGCCCTGGCTGCTGGAAGAACTTGCCGGCCTCGCCAAGATCAGCAACGAGCACCTGCGGCGCCTTTGCCAGAACAGCCTGGGACGCAGCCCGATGCAACAGCTTGCCCATCTGCGCGTCCAGCATGCCGCCCATCTGCTGGCAACCACCACCTCCAAAATTGATTCAATTGCGCAAATGGTCGGCTACACCAGCCCGTTCGCCTTTTCCAACACATTCAAGCGCATGACGGGGTTTCGCCCCTCGACCTACCGTACCAGGCAGGCGCATGGAAAGCGCCTGAACTGAAGGAGATTGTCCCACATGCCGCACCCCGTCATCCCCTTCGTCGCCAGTGCCGGCGAGCGCAGCTGCGCCGCATGGGTGGCTGCCTTGCAGGCCGCCATGCCGGAGGAGCGCATCGTCGGCTTCCGGCAACTCGGCACGGCGGACAAGGAACTGGCCACGCTGGCCATCGTCGCCAACCCCGACCCCGCCGACCTGCGTCAGTTGCCGCAATTACGCTGGGTGCATAGCGTCTGGGCCGGCGTGGAACGGCTGGTCGCCGACCTCTGCGAGACCCCGCTGAAGATCGTCCGCCTCGTCGATCCGCACATGGCCGCGACCATGGCCGAAGCGGCGCTGGCCTGGACGCTCTACCTGCATCGCGACATGCCGGCCTATGCCCGGCAACAACGAGACAGGATCTGGCGCGCACTGCCCTACGTGTATCCGCAGAACCGCACCGTCAGCCTGCTTGGCCTCGGCAGTCTGGGCGCGGCCAGTGTCCAGCGCCTGAGGGCAGCCGGCTTCCGGGCGTGCGGCTGGAGCCGCACCCAGAAAACGCTGCCCGGCGTCGCCTGCTTTGCCGGCCTGGATGGATTGGTCGCCATGCTCAAGCATAGCGACATACTCATCTGCCTGCTGCCGCTCACCCCGGAAACCCGCGGCCTGCTCGACCGGGAGGCCCTGGCCCATTTGCCGCAGGGCGCTGCCCTGATCAACTTCGCCCGCGGCCCGATCGTCGTCGATACCGACCTGCGCGCGGCGCTGGACAGCGGGCACCTCGACCATGCCGTGCTGGATGTCTTCGACATCGAGCCATTGCCGGCCGATGCGTGGCAGTGGCAGCATCCGCGCGTGACCGTGCTGCCCCATTGCACCGCACCCACGGACCTGCAAACGGCGGCGGCGATCGTGGCTGAAGCCATCCGTGGCTATCGGCAAAGCGGCATCGTGCCGGAGAACGTAGACCCCGGGCGCGGCTATTGATCGAGGCGTCTGGTTGGCGGCGTGCGATCCGCGAACCTGTCTTCTGCAGCCCGGCGCAGGTAGCGCACGGCGGTTATCGGGTTGCCACTCAGGTCGCCAGCTTGCGGCCCAGTTTGGCCTCGACGGCGGCGATCTTCGACTGCATGCGGCTGGCCGGACCGGCGCGGTAGTCGATCTTGATCTGCGCGCCGATGCGCTCGCAGTCGCTGCTCATCTTTTCGAAACAGGCAGTGACGACGGCCATCACCTCGGCCCATTCGCCTTCGATGATCGTGCCCATCGGCGTGAGCTGGTAGGGCAGGCCGCTCTTGTCGATGATGTCGAGCGAGCGCGCCACATAGGGGCTGAGGCTTTCGCCCTTGTTGTGGGGCGACATGGAGAATTCGAGCAGGACCAAGGCAGATTCCTTTCGTGTTTGGAAAAGTCGGCGCTGGCAGGACGGCGATTCAGGAACTCAGCCGCTCAGTAACGCACCCTCGCCGCCGCGCAGAGGAAACGCATGAAGGGCACGGCGACGCCGAAGCGCGCGGCGGCGATGTCCACCAGCCGCGCACCGATGGCTTGCTTGCGCGTCAGGGCGGAGAGGCCCATGAAGTCCTTGCGCTTGAGGTCCGCGATCTCCGGGTGGTCGGCAGCATAGCCGCGTGGCGGGCGCAGCAGGGCATCGCCCGCCAGAGTCCAGTGGGCGGCGAATCCAGGATCGTCGCGCACGGCGCGCCAGCGCTGCGGCTCGGTGGCGATCAGGTCGCGGATGCGGCCGAGCAGGTCGGCCTCGGGATGCCAGCTGCCGACGCCGAGGAAGCATTCCTCCGGCGCGACATGCACGTAGAAGCCCGGCGCATGCACGTCCTTGCCGAGCCGGTGGCGGAACTGAATGCCGACGTTGGTCTTGTAGGGCGACTTGTCGCGCGCGAAGCGCGTGTCGCGATAGACGCGCATCAGCGAGCCGCCCAGCTTGCGCGCGTCGGCGCGGAATTCCGGCGCGAAATCCGCCAGCAGCGGCGTCATCGCGCGGATGAACGCGAGGGCCGGCGTGCGCACGCAGTCCTCGTATTCCTCCTTGTGCTGTTCGAACCAGGCCTTGTCGTTGTGGCCGGCAAGCCGTTCGAGAAATTTGAAGGTGGCGGAACTGAAGTACATGCAGACATCCCCCGTAGCGTGATTGCCAAATCACTATACCCTTGATGAAGCACAGCCTACAGACCGGCCGGAAGCTTCGGCCGCCACCTTGCGAGGCGTCGCAACGCAGGCACGCGCCCGACTCGCCCCGGCCCGCAGGGTTGTGTCCGGAAACGGCGTGCGCGGCGTTGTCGGGCCTGACGATGGAGCGACCATTGGCTGTACCCTCCGCCTTGCGCCCACCCCTTTCCGGCCAGCAACGCCATCCGCCGGATGATTGAGAACACACACCCAGCTATTGCGGAGCAGGATTTAACGACCTTGCATGCACATCAGCGCCAGGCGCGTGGTTTCATGCTCCAGCGTGTCGAGCCACCATTGCAGTGCCCGACCACGCGAGGCGGCAGGCGTTTTGCGCCATGCGTAGCTGGCCTGGATTCGGTATTCCGGGTGCTCGACCTGTTTGATGACCAAGCGGCCGCTATCGATATGGGGTTGTGCCAGGCCCTCCGGCAGAAACCCGCAGCCCAGGCCGCGCAACTGCGCTTCGAGTTTGCTCTGCATGCTGGTGACGGTGAATACGTCCTGACCTGCTAGCAAACCAACGCTCATCCCGCTGCCGCGCTGGACGGAGTCGGCCGCGGCGACGACACGGTATTGGCGAATCACTTCGTCGCTCAAGGGTTCCTTCGCCTTGGCCAGCGGATGGTGCGGAGCGACGGCAAAGATGAAGCGCTGAATACCGAGCGGCTTCATCTGCAAGCCCGCTGTCGCGCCGGCTTCGGCCACCACGCCCAGCGATAGATCTGCCAACCCCGAGGTGAGGGCTTCGAGCGTGCCGGACAGCGTCTCGGCGCGAATGCGCAGGCGCGTCGGCGGATTGAGGGCTAGGAAGGATTCGCTGAGTTCCAGCACCGTCGTCGGGTTGATGATGCTGTCGACGGCGACCGTGAACTGGGGCTCCCAGCCGGTGGCGACGCGCTTGACGCGATTGGCGATGGCATCCATCTCGGCCAGCAGGCGCTGCCCTTCGCGGATCAGCTCCGAACCGGCTTCGGTCAGACGCGCCTGCCGCGAACTGCGATCGAACAACAGCACGTCGAGTGCCTCTTCGATCTGCCGCACCCGGTAGGTCAGCGCGCTTGGCACCATGCCGCTGGCGCGGGCGGCGGCCGCAAAGCTGCCGCTCTCGGCGATGCGCAGCAGCATTTCCAGGGCATCGGGCGTCAGGACCTGGCGGGCGCTGAATCTTGTTTGATTGGCCATCGAGTTTCCATTCAATTGTTTTGAATGATGCCATCAAAGCCGCTGGATCGCAAAGGCTGCCCGGAATCCTAAAGTTCAGCCCATGCAAGCGCATCGTCCCAACAACGATCAGACACAGGAGAGCCAGCTATGTTGAGCATTCGAAAATCCCAGGAGCGCGGCTACGCAGACCACGGCTGGCTGGTCAGCCATCACTCGTTTTCCTTCGCCGGCTACCACGACCCGGACCACATGGGCTGGGGCAATCTGCGCGTGATCAACGAGGACCGCATCGCGCCGGGGACGGGTTTCGGCACCCACGGCCACCGCGACATGGAAATCGTCAGCTACGTCGTGTCCGGCGCCTTGGCGCATCGGGACAGCATGGGTAACGGCACCGCAATCCCGCCCGGCGACGTGCAGCGCATGAGCGCCGGCCGCGGTGTGACCCACAGCGAGTTCAACCATGCGTCCGATGCCAGCACGCATTTCATCCAGATCTGGATCGAACCGAACCAGCGTGGCATTGCGCCGAGCTATGAGCAGAAGACCTTCCCCGATGCAGAAAAGCGCGGCGCCCTGCGTCTGGTGGTCTCGCCCGATGGCCGGCAGGGGTCGGTCAGGATTCATGCCGATGCCGCCCTGTATGCCGGACTGTTCCATGGCGACGAATCCTTCTCGCTCGTCCTCGATCCGGCGCGCAAGGCCTACGTGCATCTGTTGAGCGGCGTGCTCAAGGTCAATGGCCAGCGCCTGCTCGCCGGCGACGCGGCCAAGTTGGCCGATGAAAGCGTCCTGACGCTGAGCGACGGCGAAGACGCGGAAGTGCTGGTTTTTGACCTGGCGCCCTGAGCCCGACTGACAGATTGGAGAACCCCATGACCACACATCGCTACACCGGCGTCGCCATTGCGCTGCACTGGCTGATGGCCCTCGGCATCGTCGGCATGTTCGCGCTGGGCGTGTACATGCAGGAGCTACCGCTCTCGCCCGACAAGCTGAAGCTCTATGCGTGGCACAAATGGGCCGGGGTCAGCGTGTTCATCCTCGTCATCGCGCGCCTGGCCTGGCGCGCGACGCACCACCCCCCGGCCCTGCCCGAACAGATGCCGCGGCTCGAACAATGGCTCGCCCACGCGGGCCACCAACTGCTCTACCTGCTGATGTTCGCCATCCCCCTGTCCGGCTGGCTGATGAGTTCGGCGAAGGGATTCCAGACCGTGTGGTTCGGGCTGCTCCCCCTGCCGGACCTGCTGGCAAAGAACCAGGAAATCGGCGGCCTGCTGCAGACCGTGCATTGGGCCCTCAACATGGCCCTCGCGGCGATCGTGC
>CAYYHO010000137.1:0-5186 GCA_964471725.1 uncultured Methyloversatilis sp.
GCACGCGCATCTTCGCCATCGACTTGTAGCTCGCCGCGGAGAGCGGGAAGAACACCAGCTTGATCAGCAGGGTGAGCAGGATGATCGCCCAGCCCCAGTTGCCGGCGAACTTGTAGAGCCATTCGAGCACCCAGAACAGCGGCGCGGCGATCATGGTGAGCCAGCCGTAGTCGACCACCAGGCTCAGGCCCGGGGCGATCTTGTCGAGCTTGTCCTGCTCCTGCGGGCCGGCATACAGCGGCACGCTCAGCCGATCGCCGGTGAAGGGCACCACCACCCCGGCGGCATACAGGCCGCCGTCCAGCTTGCGGGTGAAGAATTCGCGCTCGCCGTCGCCGGGCAGCCAGGCCGAGAAGAAATAATGCTCGACGAGCGCCACCCAGCCGTTGTCGGTGCCGGTCGGATGCTTGTTCTTGGCGCCGAAATCGGCGAATTCGACCTTCTTGAACTTTTCCTGATCGGTGTAGATGGCCGCGCCGGTGAAGGTCATCATCATCGAGTTGCTGCCTTCCGGCGGCTTGTCGTCGCGCGTCAGCTGGTAATAGGCGTGGGCGCTGGCCGGCAGCGGGGCGCCGACCAGCTGGTGCTCGACATCGACGAGGTAGCTGCCGCGCTTGAAGACATAGGTCTTGACCACCTTGCCGCCGCTGTCGACCGGGGCTTCGAGGGCGACGCGCAGCTCGTTCTCGCCATCCTTCAGGGTCAGCGCTTCTGCGGGCAGGCGCCAGACAGTCTTGTGATTGGGCAGGCCGGGGCCGATCAGGCCCGACTGCGCGGCATACGCATGGGTGGCGCCGAGCAGCACGAAATTGTCCTGCTTGTTGCCGGTGGCATGGTGGCGCAGCAGTTCGAGGCGCACCACGTCGCCGCCCTGGGCGGAGATGTCGGCGCGCACCAGGTCGGTCTCCACCTTCAGCACGGCGGCGGCGGCAGCAGCGGCCGGCTTGCCGCTGCCCGGCACAACGACCGGCGCAGCCGTGGAAGTCGGCGCTGACGGGACGGCGGCACTGCTGGCGCCGCCCGCCGTTTTCGCCGCTGTCTCCTGCTGCGCGCCGTCTGCGGACTGCGTCGGCTGTCCCTGACGCAGCCAGGCATCCCACAGCATCATGATGGAGAAGAAGAAGACCAGCAGCAGAATCAGGCGTTGATTGTTCATGGTTCGGAAGGGCGATGCATCAGGGTGAGGAAACGAAGGGCGACATTCTAGCGGACTGCTCGGAAAACGAAGGGCCGCCCCGAGTTTTCTTGCCCCTTGAGGGGAGATCGCGGCGCAGCAGCCGCTGCGACATTGGCGGGGCGTGCTCAAGGCACCGGGTCATGTCCGCCCGGATGCCAGGGATTGCAGCGCGCGACGCGGCGCAGCGCCAGCCAGAGGCCCTTGAGGGGGCCGTGGCGCTGCAGGGCTTCGATGGCGTATTGCGAACAGCTCGGATAGAAGCGGCAGGAAGGAGGCAGCAGCGGGCTGATCGCCAGTTGATAGGCGCGCACCAGCCAGATCAGCGGCTTCGCCAGCAGGGCTTTGAGGCTCATGTCGGGTCGCCTGGCGTCGGGTGGCGCGGCAGCCGGTCGAACAGGGCGGCCATCTCGGCGCACCATGCCGCGCGCGCCGCGCGGTCGCCGGCCAGCGCGGGGGTCCCGAGGGAGCCGGCAAGGCGCAGCACCAGGTCGAGGGGCGGCAGGTCGGCGCGGCGCCGGCGGAACAGTTCGCGCGCCTGGCGCTTGAGGGCATTGCGCAACACGGCGGTGCGCGCCCGTTTTTTGGGGATCACCAGGCCAAGGCGGGGGAACTGCTTGCCGTTAGGCCGGTAGTGCACAGCGAAACGGGCGCCGCGCAGAACCTTGCGGGCGGCAAAAACCTCGGAAAACTCTGCAGCCACCCGCAGACGGAGCTGCCGGCCATAACCGGAATCTTCAGTTGGGGCGGCGCTGCCGTTCAATCAGGCAGTTCAGACGGCCAGACGGTGACGCCCCTTGGCGCGACGGGCGTGGATGACATTGCGGCCACCGCGGGTACGCATGCGGACGAGAAAGCCGTGGGTGCGCTTGCGGCGGATGACGGAGGGTTGGTAAGTGCGTTTCATGACCGGGTTCCTTGCGGGAAAAGCGCGCGATTACAACCTGTTAGAGCCATGTTTGTCAAGTACTATTTCCGGCTCGGTACGCCGAGGCTTGTGGATAACTTGGCGTAATTTGGCTAGAATCCTCCCCTTCGAACGGTATTGCACCCTGGGCGGACAGGTCCCGAAGAAGGCCTGAAGCCGAACCGGCCGCAGCCCGCAGACAGGAAACCCCCGTGCGCGGCCCCGTTTTTTCCGGCAATCGCACCGCCAACCATAAACGATCATTCAAGCCTACATGAGTCAATTCTGGACGGACTGCCTGACTCGCTTCGAAAGCGAGTTGCCGGCGCAACAGTTCAATGCGTGGATCAAGACCCTGCGCATGGAAACCGCCGAGAAGGGGGGCGACGGCAAGGGCTTGCGCCTGCGCCTGGTGGCGCCGAACGGCTTCATACTCAAGTGGGTGCGCGATCGTTACCTCGATCGCGTCGAAGCCCTTTCGAAACAGTTCTACCAGGAGCCCGTCACCATCGACCTGGTGCTGGACGACGCACCGGCCAAATCAGCCAAACCAGCCCTGTCGGCCAAGTCCGCCAAAGCCGGCCAGCCCGACGTCAGCGACCCGGATGACATGATCGCGGCGGCGGAAATGCCCGAGGCGCTGGCGGAAAGCTATCCGGAAGACCTGCCCGGCTACGAAAAAACCCGTCTCAATCCCGAATTCACCTTCAACACCCTGGTCACCGGCCGCTCCAACGACCTGGCGCGCGCCGCTGCGCAGCAGGTGGCGCTCAATCCGGGCGCTTCCTACAACCCTTTGTTCATCTACGGCGGCGTCGGCCTCGGCAAGACCCATCTGGTGCATGCGCTCGGCAATGCCGTGCTCGCGCACGCGCCCAACAAGGTGATCCGCTACATCCACGCGGAAGATTATTTCTCCGATGTAGTGCGCGCCTACCAGCAAAAATCGTTCGACGTCCTCAAGCGCAATTACCGCAGCCTCGACGTGCTGCTGATCGACGACATCCAGTTCTTCAACGGCAAGGCGCGCACCCAGGAAGAGTTTTTCTACGCCTTCAATGCGCTGGTCGAAGCCAAGAAACAGATCGTCATCACCTGCGATACCTATCCGAAAGACATCCAGGGCCTCGAAGAGCGCTTGATTTCGCGCTTCGACTGGGGCCTCACCGTGCAAATCGAGCCGCCCGAGCTGGAAATGCGCGTCGCCATCCTCAAGAAGAAGGCCGCCAACGAGTCGATCGGCCTGATTGACGACGTGGCCATCCTGATCGCCAAGAACCTGCGCTCCAATGTGCGCGAGCTGGAGGGGGCGCTGAAGAAAGTCCTCGCTTTCGCCCGCTTCCACGGCCGCGAAATCACCCTAGATCTCGCCAAGGAGGCCCTCAAGGACATCATCGGCGCCCACAACCGCCAGATCACCCTGGAAGGCATCCAGAAAATCGTCGCCGACTATTACAAAATCAAGGTGGCGGACATGTATTCGCAAAAGCGCACGCGCGCGATTGCGCGGCCGCGCCAAGTCGCCATGTGGCTGGCCCGCGACCTCACCCCGCACAGCCTGCCCGAAATCGGCGACGCCTTCGGCGGCCGCGATCACACCACCGTCCTGCACGCCTGCCGCACCATCGTCGATCTGCGCAGCAAGGACAACCACCTGAACAACGATTTGCTGGTACTTTCGCAAACCATCAAGGGCTGAGCATGACACTTGAAGAAGCCCTGTATAAACACGGGAGAAATTGTGGATAAATTTCACTTCACTCCCGCAGATCGGAGTTATCCCCAATCTTCCACAATGGCCGACAGCAGTTCCTCCCCGCTTTATTAAGAAGTTATTGTCTTGTTTTATTGAACATTTAAGTCGTTATCCACAACACACCCTACCCCTCATCATCATCGTAAGGAGTTTTTAAAGATGCTCCTATTCAAAGGACCTCGTGATCAGTTTCTGACGCCGTTGCAATCGGTGTGCGGTATCGTCGAAAAACGCCATACCCTGCCGATCCTGTCGAACGTGCTGATCGAAAAAGCGGGCGAACGTCTGACCCTGCTTGCTACGGACATCGAGATGCAGATTCGTACCGGCACGGTATCCAGCGGTCCGGAAAACGTCGTGGTCACCGTCGCGGCGCGCAAGCTGCAGGACATTCTGCGCTCGCTGGCGGAAACCGCCGAAGTCAGCCTGTCGCTCGAGGAACGCCGTTTGCAGCTGAAAGCCGGCAAAAGCCGCTTCAACCTGCAGACCCTGCCGGCCGACGACTTCCCGCGCATGGCGGAAGCCACCGGCAAGGCCACGCTGCTAAAGCTGACCCAGAAACAGTTCAAGCGCCAGCTGGCCCTGGTCCAATATGCCATGGCCCAGCAGGACATCCGCTACTACCTCAACGGCCTCCTGCTGGTCGTGCAGAACGGCGAACTGCGCCTGGTGGCGACGGACGGCCACCGACTGGCCTATGCCAGCGAGGACATCGGCGGCCAGAACGAGGGCCAGGCGGAACGCGTCGAGGTCATCCTGCCACGCAAGACCGTGCTCGAACTTTCGCGCCAGCTGGCCGACAACGATGATGCTCTGGAAATAGCCCTGGCGGCGACGCAGGCCCGCTTCAGCTTCGGCAATGTCGAATTCGTCAGCAAGCTGATCGACGGCAAGTTTCCCGATTACGAACGGGTGATTCCGCAGCACCAGAGCAGGGTCATCCCGCTCGACCGCGCCACCCTGCAGCACTCGCTGCAGCGCGCCGCCATCCTCACCAACGAGAAGTTCCGCGGCGTGCGCCTGGTGCTGGCCCCGGGCAGCCTGAAGATCCTGTCGACGAACGCCGAGAACGAAGAGGCGCGGGAGGAAATCGAGATCGAGTATGCCGGCGAAGAGATTGATGTCGGTTTCAACGTCAACTACCTGCTTGACGTGCTCAACAACGTTGCCGCCGATGCCATCGAGATCCGCCTGGCCGACAGCAACTCGAGTGCGCTGATCACGCTGCCGGGCAACGCGCGCTTCAAGTATGTCGTGATGCCGATGCGCATCTGATGCAGAGCCACCCCGCAACAAGCTAAGGAAATTCATGATCGACAGCAGCAAGCAGCCGGACGGCTACAACGAGG
>CAYYHO010000138.1:0-1897 GCA_964471725.1 uncultured Methyloversatilis sp.
CATCGTCAACATGGGCGCCGCCGGCACCCCGCTGACCACCGGCCCGAATGGTGACCGGGCGCTGCTGTGTGTCGACGTCTGGGAACACGCCTACTACATCGACTACCGCAACCTGCGCCCCAAGTTCGTCGAGACCTTCCTCGCCAACCTCGTGAACTGGGATTTCGCGGCAAAGAACTTCGGCTGATCCGCGCCGGATCGGTTGAAAAAAAAGCACCCGTTACGGGTGCTTTTTTTGTGGACCAAAAACGCCTCAGCCAGCCTGCACCCTGTCGAGCGCCGCGGCCAGCGTTGCCACGGTGCGATCGACGGCATAGAGCTTGTCGAGGCCGAACAGGCCGATGCGGAAACTGCGGTAATCGGCCGGTTCGTCGCACTGCAGGGGCACGCCGGCAGCGGTTTGCAGACCCTGGGCGATGAATTTCTTGCCCGACTGAATATCCGGGTCGCCGGTATAGCAGACCACCACGCCCGGCGCTTCGAAACCGGGCGCGGCGACGCTGGGGAAGCCGCGCTGCGCCAGCAGCGCACGCACCTTGCCACCGAGTTCGATCTGCGCGGCGCGCAGCTTCTCGAATCCGTAGGCCTCGGCTTCGCGCATGACCTTCTGCAACTGCACCAGCGCATCGGTCGGCGGCGTCGCATGGTAGGCATGGCCGCCCTTCTCGTAAGCCTGCATGATCTGCAGCCATTTCTTGAGGTCGGCGGCGAAACTGGTGCTGGTCGTCGTCTCGATGCGGCGCAAAGCTTCGGCGCCGAGACAGACCAGCGCGCCGCAGGGCGGTCCGCTCCAGCCTTTTTGCGGCGCGGTAACAAGAATGTCGATGCCGAGGCCGGCCATGTCGATCCACAGCGCGCCGGAAGCCACGCAGTCGAGCACGAACAGGCCGCCGTGCGCGTGCACGGCATCGGCCACGGCACGCAGGTAGGCGTCGGGCAGCAGCATGCCCGACGCGGTCTCGACATGCGGAGCGAAGACCAGGTCGGGCTGTTCGGCGCGGATCGTCGCCACCACCTCCTCGATGGGCGCCGGCGCGAACGGCGACTGCGGCGCGGCATCTCTGCGGCGCGCCTTCAGCACCGTGGTCGCGGCGGGAATCCCGCCCATCTCGAAGATCTGGCTCCAGCGGAAGCTGAACCAGCCATTGCGGATCACCAGGCATTTGCGGCCGGTAGCGAACTGGCGCGCCACCGCTTCCATGCCGAAAGTACCGCTGCCGGGCACGACCAGCGCGGCTTCGGCGTGGTAGACGGTTTTGAGAATGCGCGCGATGTCGCGCATGGTTCCCTGAAAGGCGGCTGACATGTGGTTCAGCGCGCGATCGGTATAGACGACCGAATATTCGAGCAGACCATCCGGATCGACATGGGGCAACAGGCCAGGCACGTTGAGCTCCTCCTCGTTATTGTGGCGACTGAATGAAACCGCGAGGCTAGCACAGTGCGCAGGGACGCGGCGCGCGTGCATAATCCGGCCATGCCACGTCCTCCCATTTCCAAAGCCGACCTGTTGCGCCGCTGGCTTTCCGTATTGCTGCGCGGCGTGCATCTCGTCACGGTGATCGGTTTCGGCGCCGCCCTGTTCGGCGCCCCGGCCGAGCAGCTGGGCGGCGTCGGCCGTCTGGCCGCCGCCGTGACCATCAGCGGCGGCGCGATGTTCGCCCTCGACATCTGGCGCAAGCCGCGCCACCTGCTGGAAGTCGCCGGCCTTGGCGTGCTCGTCAAGCTGCTGCTGGTCGGCTGGATGATGTTCGATGGCGCACCGCGACTGGCCCTGTTCTGGATCGTCGTCGTCTGGTCCGCCCTGTTCTCGCACGCACCGGCCAGCTTCCGGCACGCCCGCCTGTTCGGGCCGCGCTGATTTTCATTCAGCGGGGGCTACGCCCCCCGCTGAATG
>CAYYHO010000138.1:1907-5086 GCA_964471725.1 uncultured Methyloversatilis sp.
ACGCCCGCCCCCCTTCGCCCCCCTCTCGGGGGGTTATTTCGTGCTCGCTGCGCTCGTCTGTTACGGGGCGCTTCGTCGGTACGACGGAGCGGATTGCGCTTTCGGCGCGTGCCGCTTCCCCTTGGGGCGGCCCGGCGGGGAAGCTGCCTGGTGTTGTGCCGTCCCGCCAGCGCCGACTATTTCAACGGAGCAAAACCACAGCAGCGTTTGCGCAGGGCCGCCCCGAGCAAAACGCGGCACGCGCCGCCAGGCGCAATCCACTCCGGAGTCCTTGCGAAGCGCCCCGTGATAGACGAGCGCAGCGAGTCAACAGTCACCTCCCCCGCGAGGGGGAGGCAGGGAGGGGGTGGGGCGAACTGGGGGGCGGGCGTTCTATCCCGCCGATCTGCGCGCCCTGGTCGAGCCGGCGCTGCCGGAACCAGCCCAGATTCATTTCCAGCGCGTAGCGGGCCGGTTGTGCCGCGCAGTGATTGCGCTCGCTCTCGGGCTGCATGTCGGCCACGTTGATGATGCGCCCGGCCTCGTCGAGAAAGGCCACCGAGAGCGGAATATGGGTGTTTTTCATCCACATGCAATGGGTGGCGCTCTCGGTAAACACGAACAGCATGCCACGCTGCGGCGCCATGCTGCGCCGGTGCATCAGACCCTGGGCGCGTGCCTGTGGCGTGCTCGCCACCTCGGCTTCGATGCGGTGGATGCCGGCCTGCAGTTCCACCACCGGCATCGCCTGGGCAATGGCTGCCGGGGAAAGCAGGCCGATGCAGCCAGCCAGCAGTGCCTGGATGGTTTTCATCTGCCGCACCCCGCACCATAGCGGTTGCAGAAACGCAGCGCCTCCGGATAGGGAAAGAAATCGCAGATGACCCCGCTGCGGATTTCTGCCTGCGCCCGCTGCCAGAAGCCGGCATCGAGCAGGTCGGCGTGGTTGCGCATGAAGGCGGCGCGGATTTTCGGCGAGGTGAGCAGGAAAAACGAGAACTCCTCCGGGAAAATGTCGTTGCGGCCCACCGAGTACCAGGGCTCGCCGGACATCTCCGCTTCCTCGTTGGGCGCCGGCGGAATGCGCCGGAAATTGCAGTCGGTCATGTATTCGATTTCGTCGTAATCGTAGAACACGATGCGCCCGTAGCGGGTGACGCCGAAATTCTTCCACAGCATGTCGCCGGGAAAAATGTTGGCAATGGCCAGCTCGCGGATGGCATTGCCGTATTCGATGACGGCCTGTTCGAGCAGGTCGTCGCGGCCATCCCGCTCATGGCGTTCCAGATAGAGATTGAGCGGCTCCATGCGGCGCTCGATGTAGAGGTGCTTGATGACCAGGTCGTCGCCGTCCATCTCCAGCAAAGAGGGTATCTGCTGCGACAGTTCTTCAAGCAACTCCGGCGAGAAACGGTCCTTCGGCAGGGCGACGTGCGAGTATTCCAGCGTGTCGGCCATGCGGCCGACACGGTCGACCTGCTTCACCAGTTGGTACTTGCGCTTGACGGTGTCGTGATCGACTTCCTTGCTCGCGCCGAACACGTCCTTGATCACCTTGAAGACGTAAGGATAGGAAGGCAGCGTGAATACCAGCATCACCAGGCCGCGGATGCCGGGAGCGATGATGAACTGGTCGGCGGAATGGTGCAGATGGAAGATCAGGCCGCGATAGAAGGCCGTCTTGCCCTGCTTGCCGAGCCCGAGCATCGAATACAGTTCGGCGCTCGGCTTGTGCGGCATGATGGAGCGCAGGAACTTGACGGTATTGGCCGGCACCGCCATATCCACCATGAAGTAAGCGCGCGACAGCGAAAACAGCACACCGATCAGGCCCGGATCGAGCAGGATGCAGTCGAGCACGAGCTTGCCGGCGGCATCGTGCAGCACCGGCACGGCAAACGGATACTCCTGGGCGCCATTCACCGCCTTGCCGATCACGTAGGCAGCCTTGTTGCGATAAAAGGCCGCGGAGAGCACCTGGATCTGGAAATTCACCTCGCGGCGCGGCAGTGCTCCCAAGTGCGCGCTGACGGCACGCCGGATGTATTCGACATCGCGGTCGAGATCGGCGAACTCCCGCTGCCATTTGAAGTCCAGAAAAATGCGCTTGAGGGAATCGCGAAAGCCGGCTTCGTTCGGGTAGTAGCAGCGGTAACAGGGCGGGTCCGACTCGATGTACTCGGTGGAAATGGCCGGCCGCACGAAAATGAAATCATTGTGGAAATAGGTGCGGTGCATGATCTTGCAGAACACCGAATTGAAGAAGGTTTCGGCCAGTTCCGGCTGGTTGTGGTTGGTCAGCAGGCCGATGTAATAGAGCTTGGCCTGCTGCCAGACCTTGTCGTCGACCGTGGCGGCATGGAAATCCGTTTGCAGCAACTCGGCGGTCTCCACGACCCGGTCATCGTAAAACTGGATGCGTTCCTTGACCGCCCGCTGCACGCCCGGCCAGTCGCCCTGCTCGAAACGCGTCTTGGCGCCCGCCGAACTTTGCCGGAAGCGCCGGTAATGCTTGTTGAAGCCTTCGATCAGGGTCTGGGCGATCAAGCGCGCCCGGAAGCTGGTCGGCGAATCGGTTTCAGCTACCCCATCCAGATTTAGGTTCATGTTTATCAAAGGTTATTTGCTGTTTTTGCGCTGCGCGATTCTAGCATTCGATATAGTTTTCAGTCTGGCTGAGCGGGCGCTTTTCATGGATAATGCCGGGGTTTGACTCGCTGCGACTAGCAATGTGCCAGAAAATCCGGCGTCGAGAACATTGCGGCATCGCGCGTTCTTTCCAACCAGACTTGGAGCAAGCATGACTACTTCCCACATCAAGGTCCCCGCCACTGGCCAAAAAATCGTTGCCGGACAGGCCGTCCCGGACAATCCCATCATTCCCTTCATCGAAGGTGACGGCATCGGCGTCGACATCACGCCCGTCATGCAAGCCGTCGTCGATGCTGCCGTGGCCAAGGCCTATGGCGGCAAGAGGAAGATCTCCTGGATGGAAGTCTATGCCGGCGAAAAATCCACCCGCCTGTACGGCCCCGACGTCTGGATGCCCGAAGAAACCCTGAACGCCTGCAAGGAATATTCCGTCTCGATCAAGGGGCCGATGACGACGCCGGTCGGCGGCGGCATCCGCTCGCTCAACGTCGCCCTGCGCCAGGAACTCGACCTCTACCAGTGCGTGCGGCCGGTGCGCTACTTCAAGG
>CAYYHO010000139.1:0-5002 GCA_964471725.1 uncultured Methyloversatilis sp.
GCTGCGGATCGCTGGGGCCGCAAGCCGGTCATCGTCGCCGGCCTGCTGCTGTTCGCCGCCGGCAGCTTCCTGGCCGCGGCCGCCCCCGACATTTACTGGATGATCGCCGGCCGCGTGCTGCAGGGCGCCGGGGCGATCTCCGCGGCGGTTTCCGCGCTGGCCGCCGACCTCACGCGCGAGCAGCACCGCACCAAGATCATGGCGATGATCGGCGCCTCGATCGGCCTGGTGTTTGCCCTCTCGTTGGTGATCGCGCCCCCGCTGGCTGCTGCCATCGGCCTGACTGGCCTGTTCACGCTGATCGGCAGCCTCGCCCTGCTGGCCATCGTGCTGCTGTTTACCGCCGTCCCGCCAGCACCGACTATTACCATTGCCGCGCGCGCCTCCTTCGCCACCGTGCTGCTCGACCCCAGGCTGGCGCGGCTCAACTTCGGCGTCTTCGCGCTGCACCTGATGCAGATGGCGCTGTGGATGGTCGTGCCGGCCGCGCTGATTGCCGATGGCGGCCTGCCGGGCGGGGAGCACTGGAAGGTCTATCTGCCGGCGCTGCTGCTGTCGCTCGCGCTGATGGTGCCGGCCATCCTCGTCGCCGAGCGTCACGGCCGGCTGCGCCCGGTGTATGCCGGCGCGGTAGCCCTGCTGGTGCTGGTGCAGGCGGGCCTCGCCCTCGCCGGCGGCGGCGTGTGGGCCATCGGCCTCTGGCTGCTGCTGTTCTTCGTCGCCTTCAACATCCTTGAAGCCCTGCTGCCCTCGCTGATATCGCGCCTGGCGCCGGCGGAGTCGAAAGGCGCGGCGCTGGGCATTTACAACACGACGCAGTCGATCGGCCTGTTCCTCGGCGGCCTGCTGGGCGGCTGGCTGGTCAAGAGTTTCGGCCCGGGCGCCGTGCACATCTTGTGCGCCGCAATCGGTATCATCTGGCTGGGTCTGGCGCTGCGCCTGCGGGCGCCCCCAGCGCGCACAAACTAGGGAGAAATCATGGCTTCGGTCAATAAAGTAATCCTCATCGGCAACCTCGGCAAGGATCCGGAAACCCGCTACATGCCGAACGGCGACCAGGTGACCAACATCACGGTGGCGACCTCCGAGCAATGGACGGACAAGGCCAGCGGTGAAAAGAAGGAAGCCACCGAATGGCATCGCGTGGTGTTTTTCCGCCGCCTGGCCGAAATCGCCGGCCAGTACCTGAAAAAAGGCTCGCAGGTCTATGTCGAGGGCGCCCTGAAGACGCGCAAATGGCAGGACAAGGACGGCCAGGACCGCTACACCACCGAAATCGTCGCCGACGAGATGAAGATGCTCGGCAAGCGCGAAGGCATGGGCCAGGCAAACGAGGCGCCGGCGCGCGACAGCGGCGGCGGTCGGCCGGCGCAGCGGCCTGCGGCGCAGAACGCTCCCGCCGCCGGCGGCTTCGGCGATGTCGAGGACGACATCCCGTTCTAGGGTCTGTTCTCAATCATGTGGCGGTGGCGCCGGCAGGTCACCGTCGAGGCGGCCCACCGAAACTGGGTCTTAGCGCAACTCAGTGCTTGTGGTCGGCATGCCCGTCCTTGGCCGTCGCCAAGGGCGTAAAGCGCGCCTGTTCCGCCGCCTTGCCCGGGAAGATGATCGAGACCACAGCCTTCATGTCGGGCGTCGACCGATACTTCGCCATGCCCTTCAGGCGGTTGTCGCCATCGGGAACCAGGGTCGTCGCGCCCTTGGTCTTGCCAGAAAGAATGGTTGCCGTGCCGCTTGCACCGCCGGACGGAACCTTGGCGCCGGCATGATCGGTGACATGCACGATCACCGGGTTGTCCTTCACCTCCTTGCTGTCCTTGGCCACCACCAACTCGAAGTGATACGGTCCGGCCGCGCGCAGCTGGCCGCCGTTCGGCCCCTTCTGGGTGCCCAGAACCGCGTCGGTATGGGCAAGCAGCGCCGGGCTCGCAAGTCCAACTGCACTAACGGCGGCAATCAGAAGCAGGGTTTTCTTCATGGAACTTCTCCTTGAACTTGGGTAGCGAGACGGGTCAATAGCTTTCTTTTTCCTGGCTGGCCAGCAGACGTTCGAGGGGCCGCTGCCCCCAGAGCCAGAACATCAGCGGCGTCAGCAGCGTGTCGAGCAGGGTCGAGCTGACCAGGCCGCCGAAGATGACCACCGCGACCGGATGCAGCACTTCCTTGCCCGGGGCGTCGGCGGAAAGCAGCAGCGGCAACAGGGCGAAGGCGGCGACCAGTGCCGTCATCAGCACTGGCGTCAGGCGTTCGAGCGAGCCGCGCACGATCATATGCCGGCCAAACGTCTCGCCCTCGAAGGCGCAAAGATTGATGTAATGGCTGATCTTGAGGATGCCGTTGCGGGTGGCGATGCCTGTCAGCGTGATGAAGCCCACCAGCGCCGCGACCGACAGCGGCTGCCCGGAAATCCACAGGGCGATCACGCTGCCGATCAACGCCAACGGAATGTTGCCCATGATGATGAGCGTCAGCGCCATCGAGCGATAACGGCTGTAGAGCACCATGAAAATCATCGCCAGGGAGACGAGTGCAAGCAAGGTGATCAGCTGTGCCGCCTGCTCCTGCGCCTGGAACTGGCCTTCGAGCGCGGTGAAATAGCCTTCGGGAAGCGCGCCTTTGTCACGCATCGCCGCCAGTTCGGCGCGAATGTCGGCGATCACCTGCGACATGTCGCGGCCATCGGTGTTGGCGGAAATCACGATGCGCCGGCGCGAGTTCTCGCGGCTGACCTGATTGGGTCCGTCGCTTTCCTCGACGCTGGCGATTTTCGACAGGGGAACGAAGCCGCTGGGCGTTTCGATCAACAGGTCGGCCAAGGCCTGGGGGGCCCGTGCCGACTCCGGCAGCCGCACCACGAGATCGAAGCGGCGATTGCCCTCGATGATCTGGGTGATCTTCTCGCCCTCGATCATCTGTTCCAGTCCGCGCAACAGGTTGCCGGGCGCGACGCCGTAACGCGCCGCCTGCTCGTAGTCGAGGCGGATCTTGACTTGCGGGATCAGCACCTGTTTTTCGATCTGCAGGTCGGCCACACCGGGAATTCGTGCCAGCCGGTCGCGCATCTCGACTGCCAGACCGCGCAAGGTGTCGAGGTCGTCGCCGTAGATCTTCAGCGCGATCTGGGCGCGCACGCCGGAGAGCAGGTGATCGAGCCGGTGCGAAATCGGCTGGCCGACGTTGGAGGCGGCCGGCAGGCTGGCCAGACGCTGGCGGATGTCGGCAATGATTTCCTCGCGGCTGCGTGCCGAGGCCTTCAGGTCGACATCCATTTCCGTGTAATGCACACCCTCGGCATGTTCGTCCAGTTCCGCGCGGCCGGTGCGGCGCCCGACCTGCGTCACCTCGGGCACCTGCATCACCAGTTGTTCGGCCAGGGTGCCGATGCGGTTGGATTCGGCAAGCGAGGTACCGGGATTCAGCAGGACGTTGACAGTCAGCGTGCCTTCGTTGAAGGGTGGCAGGAAGGCGCGTGGAAAGAACGGCACGCTGGCCGCGACGATGACCACCAGGGCGAGCGCGCCGGCCAGCAGGCTGCGCGCATGTCCAAAGGACCAGTGCAGGAGCTGCGCATCCCAGCGTTTGAGCCAGAGCACCAGCGGGCTGTCGCCGGCATGGAGCTGCTTCATCTGCGGCAACAGGTAATAAGCCATCACCGGCGTCAGCGTCACCGAGACGATCATGCTGGCGAGGATCGAGACAATGTAGGCGACACCGAGCGGCGTGAACAGCCGCCCCTCGATGCCGGGCAGGACGAACAGCGGCACGAATACCAGCACGATGATTACCGTCGCATAGACGATGGCCGAGCGTACCTCCAGTGTGGCGGCGGCGATGACTTCCGCGACGGGGCGCGGAATGGCGGCGGACCGGTTCAACTTCAGGCGCCTGAGCACGTTCTCGACGCCGACCACGGCGTCGTCCACCAGTTCGCCGATGGCGATGGCCAGGCCGCCCAGCGTCATGGTGTTGATCGACAGGCCGAAGTAGTGGAAGACCAGCGCCGTGACCAGCAAGGACACCGGGATCGCCGTCAGCGAGATCAGCGTGGTGCGCACGTTGAGCAGAAACATGAAGAGGATGACGGCCACCAGGATCGCGCCGTCGCGCAGCGCCTCTTCGACGTTGTTCACCGAATGCTCGATGAAGTCGGCCTGCTTGAACAGGAAAGACGGCGCGTCGAACCCCTTGGGCAGGCTCTTGCCCAGTTCGGCGATGGCCTTTTCCACTTCACGCGTCAACTTGACGCTGTCGGCGGCCGGCTGCTTCTGCACCGACAAGATCACCGCCGGCTTGCCCTGGTAGCTGCCGTCGCCGCGCTTGATGGCCGGGGCCAGCTTCACATCCGCCACCTGCCTGAGCAGGATCGGCTGGCCGTTCTTTACCGTGACCACCAGATTCTGCAAGTCCTCGATGCCTGAGCTGCGGCCGATCTGGCGGATCAGGTATTCGCGGCCCTGTGCTTCGAGGAAGCCGCCGCTGGTGTTGGCGCCGAAGTCCTTCAGGGCGCTTTCCAGCTTCTCGCGCTCGATACCCAGCGCCTGAAGCTGCGCCGGCTTGATCTCGACGCGGTATTGCCGTACCTCGCCGCCGATCGGAATGACCTGGGCAACGCCGGGAATCGTCAGGAGGCGCGGACGCATCACCCAGTCCGCGTATTCGCGGACCGTCATCGGACTGATCTTGTCAGGGTCGGCCGGCAATGCAATCAGCAATATCTCGCCCATGATCGAGGCGATCGGTCCGAGCTGCGGCACGATGCCTGGCGGCAGGGCTTCGCGCACCAGATTCAGACGCTCGGCGATCTGCTGGCGGTTGCGGTAGATGTCCGAGCCCCATTCGAATTCGACATAGATGATCGACAGGCCGATGCCCGACACCGAGCGCACGCGTGTCACGCCGGGCATGCCGTTCATGCTCGACTCGATCGGGAAGGTGACCAGTTGCTCGACCTCCTCCGGCGCCATGCCGCCGGCCTCGGTCATCAGCGTCACGGTCGGCTTGT
>CAYYHO010000140.1:0-4998 GCA_964471725.1 uncultured Methyloversatilis sp.
CGAGAAGGACGGCCATGTCGTCACCGCCGGCGGCCGCGTGCTGTGCGTCACGGCGCTCGGCGACAACGTGCGCGCCGCGCAGAAGCGCGCCTACGAGATCGTCGACGCCATCCGCTTCGACGGCATGCAGATGCGCCGCGACATCGGCCACCGCGCCCTGCGGCACTGAAGGGTATCCCGCCGCATGCGCCTGTGGACCCTGCATCCGCGCTACCTCGATGCGCGCGGGCTGGTCGCTCTCTGGCGCGAGGCCCTGCTGGCGCAGGCCGTGCTCGCCGGCAAGACGCGCGGCTACACCCGTCACCCCCAACTGGCCCGCTTTCGCAGCGCGGCGCAGCCGGCGGCGGCGATCGCCGCCTACCTGCGCGCCGTGCATGCCGAAGCCCTGCGGCGCGGCTATGCCTTCGACGCGGGCAGGATCGCGCCGGCAAAACCCGTTCCGGCGATCGACGCCAGCCGCGGCCAGCTTGAATACGAATGGCTGCACCTGCAGGCCAAGCTGCAAGTGCGCGCACCGGAATGGCTGCAGGGCCTGCAGTTGCCAGGACCACTGCAGGCGCATCCCCTGTTCAACCTCGTGCCGGGCCCGGTCGCCGACTGGGAGGTTATCAAGGACAGGCCATGAACATCGACACCACCGCGATCCGCAACTATTTCACCGGACTCCAGCAGCGCATCGTGACCGAGCTGGAAGCCTTCGACGGCCAGGTTTTCCGGCGCGACGAATGGACCCGTCCGCAAGGCGGCGGCATCGAGCCCCCCCACGCTCGCGCTGCGCACTCGCTGCCCCCTGGGGGGGCGAATGCCGCCTCGGGACGGCCCGGCGGCGGCATTTCCCGCCTCATCGAGGAGGGCGACTTCTTCGAGCGCGGCGGGGTGAATTTCTCGCACGTCACGGGGGACCAGCTGCCCGCTTCGGCCACCGCCCACCGTCCCGAACTGGCCGGACGCCAGTGGGAAGCGATGGGCGTCTCGCTGGTGCTGCATCCGCGCAATCCGTACTGCCCGACCACGCACCTCAACGTGCGCTGCTTCATCGCCAGCAAGGTGGGCGCCGATCCCGTCTGGTGGTTCGGCGGCGGTATGGACCTGACACCCTACTACGGCTTCGTCGAGGATGCGGTGCATTTCCATCAGACCTGCAAGGATGCGCTGGCGCCCTTCGATGACAGGGTGGGCACCTCGCTGCATGGACGCTACAAGCAATGGTGCGACGAATATTTCTTCCTCAAGCACCGCAACGAACCGCGCGGCATCGGCGGCATCTTCTTCGACGACCTGAGTGACGATGGCGCCGGCGGCTTCGACAGGTGTTTCGCGCTGACGCAAAGCGTCGGCGACCATTTCACCGCCGCCTACCTGCCGCTGTGCGCGCGCCGCCGCGACATCGCCTACGGCGAGCGGGAACGCGATTTCCAGGCCTACCGGCGCGGCCGCTATGTCGAGTTCAACCTGGTATGGGACCGCGGCACATTGTTCGGCCTGCAATCGGGCGGCCGCACCGAAGCGATCCTGATGTCGCTGCCGCCGCTGGTCAAATGGCGCTACGACTGGCGCCCGGAACCGGGCAGCGCCGAGGCACGCCTCTACACCGAGTTCCTGCCGCCGCGCGACTGGGTGTGAGCGAGGCCCGCCCCCCTTTGTGCGCCGAAGGCGCAATCCGCTCCGAAATCCTTACGAAGCGCCCCGTGATAGCCGCGCGCAGCGCGCTACAGTCACCTCCCCTTGAGGGGAGGCTGGGAGGGGTGGGCCGCTAATTGCATACAGTTTGCGGCCGATCGGTAATGGCGGTTGGCCTCGTCGGGCCGCTCGAGCTGGTCGGCGAGGCGCGCCAGTTCGATATGGACTTCACAACCTGGCGCCACCGCCAGCGAGGCTTCCAGGTAGCTTTGCGCCTTGCCCCAGAGTTGCTGGCGCGCGCATAGCCGACCCAGCGCCAGCAGCAGCGCGGCATCCTTCGGGTGCTCGGCGAGCCATTTCTCGCAATGGGCGATGCGGCCGAGCACATCGCCGCCGTCGCACTCGACGTAGTCGCGCAGCAGGGCGGATTCCCAATTGTCATCCAGGTAATCCTCGATGAGGCGCGCGCTTTCGGCGCAGGCGCCGGCTGCGGCAAGCTCATGGGCGGCGCGCTGCGCCAGCGGCAGATCGAGTTTTTCGGCCTCCGGCACGCTGTGCCAGTAACGCAGCAGTTGCGCCGGCTCGTCCTGCATGCCGGCGAGCATGCCGTGATGCGCGCGCAAATGCAGCGGCAGCGCCTGCGCCGCGCTGAGCACGCTATGCTTTTCGAGTTGGCGCGCGATGCGCAGCACGCCGGCCCAGTCGCCACGGCCCTGCGCCAGGCGCATGCTGTGGCGCAGCGCGGAAATCTGCCGACGTTCCTTGGGCGTCAATTCCTCGAGCGCCGCCTGGGCGCCGTCGTAATCGCGCGCATCGAGCGCCAGGCCGGCCTCGATCATCAGGCGTGCGGCACGCCATTCGCTCTTCCCCGCCGTGCAGGTGCGGGCGCGCAGCTGCCATTCGGCAATGCGCGCCGGGTCGCGCAGCGCATGCGCGGCCTTGAGGCCCGCCAGCGCCGCCATGACGGCTGCCGTCGTCGGTTTTTGTGCCGTCTCGCCAGCGCCGACTTTTTCGGCGCTCCTCAGCGCATGGCCGTAGCGCCCTTCCCACAACAGGCGCAAAGCCTCGGCAGCCGCGCGCTCGTCGCGCAGGCGGGCACGCCGGGCGCGGAACTCGCCGACGACACGGGGCAGATTGAGGGTATGCGAAATCGCCCGCAGCAGCAGGTAGGCCAGCAGCAGGGCGAGCAGCTGCACCAGCACGAACAGATTGAGCGACAGCTCGACGCGCCAGGGCGGGATCACCCACAGCACGTAACCGTCCGAGACGCGGCCGAGCAGCGCGAGGCCGATGGCGAGGGCGGCGAGGGTCAGGAACCAGAAGATCGCGCGCACGCCGGATTACCTTGCCGCGCCGCGATCGCGGCTGAGCTTGAAGTTGCGCAGGGCGGACAGGGTTTCGTTGAGCTCGGGCGGCTTGCGCATCACGTCCTGCTTCGACAGGTTCTTCAGGATGGCCCGCATCTCGACGACACTCGGCGCGCGCGTGTCGAAATAGTGCTCCAGCCATTCATCCGCCTGCCTGAGGTCGCTCTGGAAGCTGCGGCCATCGCGCGCCAGCAGGCCGAGCCGCGCCGACAGCAGGCGCAGGCGCAGGTTTTCGCGCAGGAAGTAGCTTTCGCGCGGCGACAGCAGGCCGGGATCGGGGCGATCGATGCGTTCGATGCGCACCAGCTGGCGCAGTTCTCCCCACATCTCGGCCAGCCAGGCCTGTCCCATGTTGCCCAGCGACTGCCAGGCCGCCGTGACCGCCGGCAGGATGCCGTCACCCGCAGGAGCGGCGGGCGGTTCTGTCTTGCCGGCCTTGCCGGCGGCTTCCTGCGCCGCAGGCAGCTGGGCAGCATTGGGCGGCTTTGCCGGCTTCGGCTCGGCAGCTGCCGTGGGAGCCGGCCGCTGCGCGTAGGCGAGCGGCAGCTGCGGCACCTCGTTGAGCAGTTCGTCAAGCTGCTGGGCGATACCCATCACATCGGCGCCCGGCAGCGCCTTGAGACGCTCGATGTCGCGGCCGATCAGCTTGCGCAGCGGCAGGAACTGCGCCTGGGCGTTTTTCGCCAGACGTGCATCCGCACCCTGCAGCACGATGAGCGCCGCCTCGACGTTGCCGGCAAGCTGCAATTGCTGGGCAGCGATCGCCACGTCCTGTTCGATCTCGGCGAGCAGGCGCTCCTCGCGCCCGCGCGATATTTCCTGGTACATGGTTTCGAGCGCCAGCTGCTGGCTCTGCATTTCCGCGGCGCGGGCATCGAGCGCGCCCACCTTGGCCTGCAGCGCATCGAGGGTCTCGCGGCCCTGCCGGATGCCGGCCTGCACTTCGCGTTGCTGGACATCGCTGTCGGCAAGCCGGCGTGCCAGTTCCGCGCGCGTCGATTCGAGGCGCTGGCTGCCCTGCCAGAGCAGCCAGCCAAGCCCGAGCGAAACGGCCAGGGCCAGCAGGGCGAGGCCGATGGCCAGCCACTGGGCCTGCAGGCGCGGCCCCCCAACGCCGGCGGCGGATCGCTCCGGCTGTAGTTCCGGCTGGGGCGGCAGCGTCGGCGCCGAGGTTCCGGTTGTGCTGTTGTCCGAATCAGCCATGGTAAGCACCTGCCTTAGAAAAATGTTCCGTCAGCCCGGCCAGCAAGCCGGCATCGGCGGGGCCGGTCAGGATGACCTGCGTAAATCCCAGCTCCCGCGCCTGTGCGGCGATGCGCGCATGCGGCACGAAGGTCGGCGTCTTCTTCAGCCAGCTCTGGCCCAGCTTGCCGACCATCTCGTACAGGTTGCGCAAGCCTTCGCTGCTGGTCACGGTCAGCGCATCGAGCCGCCCCTCGCCCCACAGCTTGAGCAGCGGCGCCGGGTCGAGGTCGGGCTTGCTGCGCCGATAACAGGTGACGTAGTCTACCGCAGCGCCGCGCGCCGCGAGCGTGTCGCCGAACAGCTCGCGCCCGCCGTCGCCGCGGAATATGACGACGCGCTGGCCGGCGACGTCCTGCAGGGGGGCCAGTTCGAGCAGCGCCTCCGAGTCGAAGCGCTCCTGCGGCGCCAGCACCACGCCGATGCCGTGGCGTGCCAGCGCCTGCTCGCTGCTGTGGCCGACGGTGGCGACATGCAACTGCGCAGGCCAGGCGCGATGCGCCAGCACCACCGCCAGCGCATGATCGACCGCGTTGGGGCTGACGAACATGGCCCAGTCGTACTGGTCGAGGCGGAGCGCGACGTCGAGCAGGGGAGCGGTATCGGCAAGACCTTCGATGGCCAGCACCGGGAACAGCACCGGATGGGCGCCCAGCGCCACCAGCGCCTCGGCCAGGTGCGCCGCCTGGCCGGCGGGACGCGTCACGACGATGTTTTTGCCGGCCAGCGCCAAGCTTGCCCCGCCCCCCTTCGCCCCCCTCGCGGGGGG
>CAYYHO010000141.1:0-1490 GCA_964471725.1 uncultured Methyloversatilis sp.
GGCGTGCCCGACGGCGTTTTCTTGACCACCGGCAAGCCCTGGTTGCCGAAGAGGATTTCGGCGAGCTGCTTCGGCGAGTTGAGGTTGAAGGGCTGGCCGGCCAGTGCATGCGCCTCGGTTTCGATTTCCATCAGGCGGCGGCCGAGCGCATCGCTTTGCTGCGCCAGCGCCTGCGTGTCGATGAGCACCCCGCTGCGCTCCATGCGGAAGAGGATTTCCGCCACCGGCAGCTCGATGTCGCGGTAGAGGCTTTGCAGGCGCGGCGCGGCCGCCAGCGCCGGCGTCAGGGCCTGGTGCACGCGCAGCGTCACGTCGGCATCCTCGGCGGCATACTCGGCGGCGCGCTCGACCGCGACCTGTGCGAAGGCAATGCGGCTGGCCCCCTTGCCGGTAACGTCGTCGTAGCTGATCGTCGCCAGCCCCAGATGTCGCCGCGCCAGCGCGCCGAGGTCGTGCGGCTTGTCCGACTCCAGTACATAGGATTCGAGCAGGGTATCGGCTGCTACGCCGGCCAGGGCGATGCCGTGATTGGCGAACACATGGCGATCGTACTTGAGATGCTGGCCGACCTTGTGGTGGCTGGCCGATTCCAGCCAGGGCTTGAGCTGCGCCAGCGCTGCATCGAACGGCAACTGCGCCGGCGCCCCGGCGTAATCATGCGCCAGCGGCAGGTAGGCCGCCTGCAGGACATCGCCCGCCTGCAGGGCGAAGGAGATACCGACCAGCCGCGCCTGCAGGGGGTCGAGGGCGGTAGTTTCGGTGTCGAGGGCGACCAGAGCAGCCTCATCGAGCCGCTGCAGCCAGTCGGCCAACTGTACCGCCGTCAGGATGCAGGCATAGCCGGAGCGGTCCGGCTCCGCCAGTGCCGATGCAAATGTCTCAGGAGATAAAGGGGCCTGGTTCGATATTGATAAATCGAGCCTGGCCCCTTTTTCTTTGCCTTTTTCTTCTTTTTCTTCTTGATCCGCGCCCAGTTCCTTGAGCCAGGTCTTGAATTCGAGTTCCGCATACAGCGCAGCGAGCTTCTCCCGGTCGGGCGCTTGCGGGCGCAGGTCGACCGGCGGCAGGTCGAGCGCGCAGGCGACGGTGACCAGCTTGCGCCCCAGCGGCAGGAAGTCGAGATGCTTCCTCAGGCTGTCGCCGACCGCGCCGCCGATGGCGTCGGCATGGGCGACGATGCCGTCCAGGGAACCATATTGATTGAGCCATTTCACGGCGGTCTTGGGGCCGACCTTGGCGACGCCTGGCACGCCATCCACGGCGTCGCCGACCAGCGCGAGGTAATCGACGATGCGCTCCGGCGCCACGCCGAACTTGGCGCTCACGCCGGCGGCGTCAAGCGTTTCGTTGCTCATGGTGTTGACCAGCGTGACATGCTCATTCACCAGCTGGGCGAGGTCCTTGTCGCCGGTGGAGATCACGCAATCCTCCCTGCGGGCCGTGGCCTGAGTGGCGAGGGTGCCGATCACGTCGTCGGCCTCGACGCCCTC
>CAYYHO010000141.1:1517-4989 GCA_964471725.1 uncultured Methyloversatilis sp.
GCGCGGATGCAGGCGTGCAGCGGCGCGATCTGCGCCGCCAGGTCCTCCGGCATGGGCGGGCGGTGGGCCTTGTAGTCGGCATACCAGTCATCGCGGAAGGTCTTGCCCTTGGCATCGAAAACGATGGCGCGTTTGTCGGCGGCACGGTAATCTAGCGCCAGGCGCCGCAGCATGTTGATCACGCCGTAGACCGCACCAGTGGGCGCATTGGCGCGATTGCGCAGGTCCGGCATGGCATGGAAGGCGCGATACAGGTACGAGGATCCGTCAACGAGTATGAGCATCGAACAGGAACGAGGGTTGTTGCGAGGGAGATTATGAGCGCGAAGGACAAACTGCCGAAAATCGCCGATCCGCGGCTGGCCGCGCCGGCATCCACGGCACGGGAGGCCTGGCGGGTGTTCGGCATTATGTCAGAGTTCGTCGAGGCGACCGAGCGCCTCGCGGGCGTGCGCCCGGCCGTCTCGATCTTCGGCAGCGCCCGCGTCAAGCCCGAATCGCCCTACTACCGCCACACCGAGCAGATCGCCCGCATGTTGTCCGATGCCGGCTTCTCGGTGATCTCCGGCGGCGGCCCCGGCGTCATGGAAGCCGCCAACAAGGGCGCCTACTACGGCAGAAGCCCGAGCATCGGCCTCAACATCCAGCTGCCGATGGAACAGCACACCAATGCCTACCAGGACATCTCGCAGAGCTTCCGCCACTTCTTCGCCCGCAAGTACATGTTCGTGCGCTTCGCCGCGGCCTATGTCGTGATGCCCGGCGGCTTCGGCACGCTGGACGAACTGATGGAAGCGCTGACCCTGATCCAGACCGGCAAGACGCCCAGGATGCCGCTGATCCTGGTCGGCGACGGCTTCTGGACCGGCATGCTCGACTGGTTCCGCGGCAGCCTGGTGGCGCAGGGCATGATCGGCCCGGAGGACATGGACCTGATCCAGATCATCGACGAGCCCGCCGCCATCGTCGAGGCGATTTTCAGACACTATGAAACGCGCGGCTTCGACCATTTGCCGGCCGAACACGATCTGCTGCTGAATTTGTAGCTAAAATACCCTTCCGAAACGAGTCCACGCCATGCGTTCCCATACCTTCCGCCTCGCCCTGCTCGCCCTGCTGTGCGCCGTCACCCTGCCGACGCTGGCGCAGACGCGCCCTGCCGACCTGCAGCCGCTGCCCGAGCCGCCACCGCCCCCGCCCGGCCTGGTCGATCCGGCCCTGGAGCCGCAGGTCACCATCACCAGGCGCGGCGAGGACAAGGTCGAGGAATTCCGCATGGGCGGCAAGCTCTACATGATCAAGGTCACGCCCCCTCACGGCACGCCCTATTACCTGATCGACCCGAAAGGCGACGGCAGCTTCGTGCGCCAGGAACTCGGCGACAAGACGCTGTCCGTGCCGATGTGGGTTATCCGCACCTTCTAAATTGACAGGAACCCGGTAATGCAGGCGCAGCGCTTGCCCGCCGCGCGCGGCACATTCTGGTTGCTTGAGGGGTTCCGGCTGTTTCGCCGCAACCCGGCGCTGATTACGGCGGTGACGCTGGTCTATCTGCTGGTCGTGCAGGGCGTTGCGGTACTGCTGCCGGGCATCGGCCCCCTGCTCCTGCCCTTGCTGCTGCCCGCCCTCACCCTGATCGCCGCCAACGGCTGCCGCCTGGTCGATGAAGGCCGTGCAGTCGGCAAGGACACTCTGCTGCGCGGCCTCATCGGCAGCGCTGGCGCCCCTGGCAACGGCCTCGCCATGCTGCGTCTCGGCCTCCTGCAACTGATCGGCGCGACCCTGCTGGTGCTGCTCAACACCGCGCTGGGCGATGGCGCCGATCCCTTCAGCAGCCTGGAACGGGCCGCGAGCCTGCCCCCCGCCGAAGGCGTTGCCGCGGCCGGTGGCGCCGCCCAGGATGCCGCGATGCTCAATGCCCTGCTGCGCCTCATGCTGCTGGCCACGCCCCTCATCATCGCCTTCTGGTTTGCGCCCTTCCTGACCGGCTGGGACCGCGTCAGCCCGCTCAAGGCGATGTTTTTCAGCATCGTCGCCTCGTGGCGCAACTGGCGGGCGCTGGGTATGTTCACCCTCGCCGCGGTCGTGGTCGGCGGCATCGTGCCCGGCTTCATCCTCATCCTCGCCAGCCAGATCGCCGGCGCGGCGGTCAGCGTCGCCTTCATCGCCATGCGCATGGCGCTGATCTTCCTCATCGCGCCGGTGCTCACCGCCAGCATTTACGTCAGCTACCGGGACATCTTCCATCCCCGCATCGACGAAAATGCCTGACTCCGCCCGGCTCCCCGCCGGAGTCGATGTGGATTCGGCGCCGCTCGGCATACTCGGCGGCACCTTCGATCCGGTTCATAACGCCCACCTGGCGCTGGCGCGGGTCGCCCTCGAACAGCTGCCGCTGGGTCAGGTGCTCTGGATCCCCGCCGGACAACCGCCGCACCGCGGAGCCCCGCAGGTCGCCGCGGCCGACCGGCTGGCCATGGTGCAGGCGGCGATTGCCGGCGAGCCGCGCTTCCGCCTCGATGCCGGCGAGGTCGCCAGCCAGGCGGCGAGCTACACGGTGCTCACCCTCGAACGCTTGCGCGGGCAATACGGTCCCCGGCGGCCGCTGGTGCTGCTGATGGGTGCGGATGCCTTTCACGGCCTGCCCGGCTGGTTCCGCTGGCAGGAACTGTTCGGCCTGGCCCACCTCGCAGTGGCAACGCGGCCGGGCTTTCCGCTGGCGGATTTCGCTGCGCCACTGGCACACGAATTCGCCCGGCGTCACAGCGGCGACCCGGACTGCCTGCAGCCTGCGCCCGCCGGCCGCATCGTCACTTTCGAACTGGTGGCCGGCACCGTTTCCGCCACCGAAGTGCGCAGCCTGCTGGCCGCCAGCGCGCCGGACAGCGTGCTCACCGCGTTGCTGCCCGGGGCCGTTCTCGACTATATTCGTCAACATTCCCTTTATCATCACTGACATGGATATCCGCAAACTGCAAAACATCGTCGTCAAGGCGCTCGAAGACATCAAGGGCCGCGACATCGCAGTCATCAACACCGCCAAGCTCTCCGCCCTGTTCGACCGCATCGTCATTGCCAGCGCCGACTCGACGCGGCAGACCAAGGCGCTCGCCCGCAACGTGCACGACAAGGTCAAGGAAGCCGGCGGCGAAGTCATCGGCATGGAAGGCGAGGAAAACGGCGAATGGGTGCTGGTCGATCTCGGCACTATCGTCGTCCATGTCATGCAGCCGAATGTGCGCCAGCATTACGATCTCGAGTCGCTCTGGAAGGTGGAGCCGAAACGGGCTGCGCCCAGGGCGGCGGCCGAGCAGCCAAAGCCCAAGACTTCCCTGAAGACCACAGCCGCGCAAGCGGCCCCGGTGCAAGCGGCTCCCGCCAAGGCGGCAGCACCGCGCAAGCGCGTCGTCAAGGCGCCCGCCAGCGCGGCGACGGCGCCGCTTGCCGGCACGCGTCGGCGCACCCGGGCCGC
>CAYYHO010000142.1:0-4986 GCA_964471725.1 uncultured Methyloversatilis sp.
ATGGTCGCCGTGCATGTGGCTGACGAGGATGATGTCGATCTTGCCCAGCCGCGGATCGCCGCCGCCGGCCACGGTACGGCCCGGGTCGTAGAGGACGCGCGTGCCGTTCGGATCCTCGAAGACCAGCGCGCGGTCCTGGGGACAGAATTCGCCGTCAATGCCGCCCAGCGGGGTGACCTTCACGTTCTGCGCGAAGGCGGGGAATGCAACTGCGGCACCGATGACACCTAGGGCCGCGATCATGGTCGAACGCCTCATGGGTGAACCTCCTGTTGTGGTTGGGAATGCCAAGTTACACCGTCGGCTGACGGGGAGCAACTGTCCTGATGTCCGGGCCGGGCGGCTCGGCTTCAGGCCCCCGCTCCTTTCGCGGCGAGCCGGGCGTCGAACTTCGCCCGGTCGATGACGTAGCGCTCGTGGCGGCCGCGCGAAATCAGGTCCACGCCGTCGTCGGCTTCCACCGCGAATACCAGCTTGCGGCCTTCGACGGCCAGCAGTTCGACCGTGACGCTCACCTCCAGGCCGGGCGGCGTCGCCGCCACATGGCTGACATCGATGTGGGTGCCGACGGTCTGCTCCTGTGGCCAGTCCAGGTGGGGGTTGACGGCCCTGATGCACGCCCACTCCAGCAGGCCGACCAGGAAGCCGGTGGCGAACACCTCAGGCATCGCCACGAATTCCGCCGCTTCGGGATACAGGGCCGGCACCGTCTTGGAAGGCGGCACCGTGAACTGGTGGCTGTACCGGATGCCCGGCCGGAGGGTGTCTTTCATGTTTTCTCCATGCGTGTTCAGCCGGCGGCATCCCACAGGAACATGCTGGTCCTTTTGTTGAGGATCTGCAGATCATACAGGCGCGTGCAGGCCGCCGCCGCGAAGCCGTAGCAGACGTGCAGGGGCAGCAGGTGCTCCGCGCGCGGGTGGCAGTAGCGTGCGCCGGGCGCGGACGACCAGTCGGCCAGGCGCCGGCTGCGCTCGGCTTCCGCCATCCCCGCATCGCTGCAGGTTTCTTGCAGCCAGTGCTCGAACGCCTGGTTCGCGGCCTCCCCCGCGCGCGTCGCGGGCGCGAAAAAGGCCTGCATGTTGTGGAAGGAAAATCCCGAGCCGACCAGCAGCAGGGATTCGTCGGCGATGCCTTGCAGGGCACGGCCGAGCGCCAGGTGCGCGGCCGGGTCGAGGCCCTCGAGCAGCGACAGTTGCACGCAGGGGATGTCGGCTTCCGGGTACATGATCTTCAGCGGCACGAACAGGCCGTGGTCGAAGCCGCGCGCCTCATCCAGGTGCGCGGCGAAACCCGAACGGTCGAGTTGCGCGGCGATCGCGCGCGCCAGCTGCGGCGCCCCGGGGCAGGGATACTCGATCGTGTAGGCGGCGGGCGGGAAGCCGCCGTAGTCGTAGATCAGCGCCGGCCGTGCCGCCGTGGTGAGCGTCGGCCGGCCGGCCTCCCAGTGGGCGCTGACGACGACGATGGCTGCCGGCCGCCGGATTGTGGCGGCGATTTCGCGCAGGCAGGCGACCATCTCGGCATGCGCGCGGTCGCCCAGCAGCGGCAGGGGGCCGCCGCCGTGGGAGAGGAACAGCGCGCGTCGCGGTGAGGTTGTCGTTGTCGACATGGATTTCAGGAGTGGAGAGTCATGGGCGCTGCGGTGATGTTTATGACTTTTGTGGCGTGCAGCGGTTCCGCAGCACCTCTTCCCATAAGGCCTTTACGTCTACATTGGTCAAGTAGTGTCCATTCCGCGGTTCCTGATATGCGCCGATGCCATGCAGGATTGCCCAGCGGGGCTCGTAGGCGGGCGGCCCAATCCGGGCAAGTTCTGCGCAATAGGCTTGCACCTGCACGGGGTCTTGCTGGATTTCCTTGCTGGTTTCTGCTGCCTTCTGACGTTCTTCATCCGTCAGGTCGGCAAAGGCGTTCATGGCGAGAACCGTTCTCGCCCCCTGGGTAGAGCGATCCGCCAGGCGTTTCAGGTCGAAGTAGGCAAAACCGTAACCTGTGGTGAGCAGTGCCCACGCCTTCGCGAACTGCCGTTCCTGGATGCACTTTTTGGCCGCGTAGATCAATGCCGGCGGATTGACCTGATGGGTGACCTCGCTCAGCGCAATACAGCCCAGATCGAAATTCGGCTGCAGGCTGCCGGCGAATTTGACTTCCGTGATGACCGCGCCGTTGCTCAATCGGGTTTCCTTGACTTGTGCATTCCGCAGGCGCTCGTCGAGAACCGGATTCGCGTTGGCGACCGGCTGCGCATCTCGTGCCTGAATGCCCTGCATGAATGACCCCAGCATGCAAGCCAGGACAAGCAATCTGCTGTTCATGGTAGATCACCGCATGATGTTGAAAAATGTAACTGCTGACACGTTATATTGTTCTCCGAAGGCGCACTGCTATGGAAAGGTTCAACGTTTGAATTCAGCGGCCTGCGCGGCTTTTCGCGCTCCTTCTTTCGCTGCTTCCAACTCATAAGGGAGCCGTTCGGAAAGAGTGCCGCATCGGGATGGTTGATCTCAATGTACTCGGGAAATGACTTGGCGTGATCGTTCTGCTTGTTCAGCATGATGACGGTACGATCGGCATTGAGGAAGGTTGTGAAAAATCTTCCAGCGCCATTGGAGCATCGCGCGCAAACAACACGCGCGTCGTTGCGATACGGTCGATGATGTGTCCCCGGCAAAGTTGCCGTGGCAATTTGTTCTTGTTGAAATCGGCTGTCGCCAGGAGGTCGAGAGCTTCTTTCGTGATGCCAACAACCCGCCAGCCGTAATTTCCGATAACCATTGTGGCCGTTAGGATTTTCGTAAGGCGGCCATGATGCGCGCCTGGCTGAAATATGTTGAATGGATTAAACAATTTAAGCTGCATTTTGGCAAGCGTCATCCGCGCGGTTGTGGGCTGCTGATCGAAGTTGCATTGCACTGGCTTGACGTTATCTGCTGATGAGGGTTTTTCGGTTGGGATGGATGCAGGTGCCTGCCGGTTTCGGTTTTGCCGGCGCCAGATGTTTCGCCCCCGGAAAAGTCGGCGCTGGCGGGGCGGCACAGGCTGGTACGTCGCGTAATTTAGGGACGGCGCCGGGGCAGGGCGGGTGGGTAGAATACGCTCTTCGCGCTGCGGGGTCGGCGCACGGGCGGCAGGCCCGGTCGCGCTGCTGCTGTTCACCCGGGTCAAGCAAATCATGATGATCGACAATATCTGGCTGGCGCTGCTGCTGGCGGCGGCGTTTGCCGGTTTTGTGGATGCCGTGGCCGGCGGCGGCTTGATCCAGGTGCCGGCCCTGTTCGCCGGGCTGCCGCGCGAGATGCCGGCCACCCTGCTGGGCACCAACAAGGTGGCGGCGATCTTCGGTACCCTGAGCGCGGCACGCCGCTACGTGCGCGAAGTGAAGATCCACTGGGCGATCGTTCTGCCGGCGGCGCTGGCGGCTTTCGTCTTTTCCTTCGTCGGCGCCGGCACGGTGACCCTGCTGCCTGCGGACGTGCTGCGGCCGATGGTGCTGCTGCTGCTGCTGGCGGTCGCGGCCTACACCCTGGCCCAGCCGGATTTCGGCAAACACGAGAAGGTCTCGCATGTGCCGGCCCACCGCATCCGCTGGGTGGCCATCGGTGTCGGCGCGCTGCTGGGTTTCTACGACGGCATTTTCGGGCCGGGCACCGGCAGCTTCCTGATCTTCGCCTTCGTGCGCCTGTTCGGCATGGACTTCCTGCGTGCCTCGGCGAGTGCCAAGATCGTCAATGTCGCCACCAACGCCGGGGCGATTGCCCTGTTCGCGCCCTCCGGCCATGTGCTGTGGTTGCTGGCGCTGGGCATGGCGGTGTGCAACATCGCCGGTTCGCTGCTCGGTGCGCGCATGGCGATCCGTCATGGCAGCGGCTTCGTGCGCGTGGTGTTCCTGGTCATGACTTCGCTGCTGATCGCCAAGATCGGCTGGGATACCTTCATGGCTTGACGGCTGTTTCACGTGAAACAGCGTGGCTTTGTTTCACGTGAAACAGGGTTTGGGGGGTCGCGCTATTGGTGATGCGCAAGTGGCGGCGTATCATGGCGCCTCTTTTGGCTTCGGCAGGATTCCCGCAGCGGGGTCGCTGGCCGCAGGCCATCCCCGCCGATTTTCTGTACTCCCCTGTCCCCTGATTGCCCGCATGCTCTATCCGGAACGCTTTGATGTGATCGTGATCGGCGGCGGCCATGCCGGCACCGAGGCGGCGCTGGTGGCTGCGCGCTGCGGTGCACGCACGCTGCTGCTCACCCACAACATCGAGACCCTCGGCGCGATGTCCTGCAATCCGTCGATCGGCGGCATCGGCAAGGGCCACCTGGTGCGCGAGGTGGATGCGCTGGGCGGCGCCATGGCGGCGGCGACCGATGTGGCCGGCATCCAGTTCCGCACCCTGAATGCCTCGAAGGGCCCGGCGGTGCGCGCCACGCGCGCGCAGGCGGACCGCGCCCTCTACCGGCAGGCGATCCGCGCCATGCTGGAAAACCAGCCCAACCTCACCCTCTTCCAGCAGGCGGCCGACGACATCCGCGTGGCGGGCGAGCGCGTCAGCGGCGTGGTGACGCAGCTGGGCGTGCGCTTTGCCGCGCCGACGGTGGTGCTGACCGCCGGCACCTTCCTCAACGGCCTCGTGCATGTCGGGCTGGAAAGCTACCGCGCCGGGCGCTTCGGCGATCCGCCCTCGCTGTCGCTGGCGGCGCGGCTGCGCGAATTGAACCTGCCCGTCGGCCGCCTCAAGACCGGCACGCCGCCGCGCCTCGACGGCAAGACCATCGATTTCTCCGTGATGCAGGAACAGCCGGGCGACACGCCGGTGCCGGTGTTCTCCTTCCTCGGCGACGCGGCACAGCATCCGCGCCAGGTGCCCTGCTGGATCACCCACACCAATCCACGGGCCCACGACATCATCCGCGGCGGGCTGGATCGCTCGCCGATGTTCACCGGCGTGATCGAGGGGGTGGGGCCGCGCTACTGCCCTTCCATCGAGGACA
>CAYYHO010000143.1:0-4968 GCA_964471725.1 uncultured Methyloversatilis sp.
AGCGTTACCTCGGCGCCATGCGCGCCGGCATCAACTGCGCCCTGGCCAATCGCCAGATCCTCACCCACCTGGCGCGCGCGGCGTTTGCCGAACTCTTCCCCGGCATCCGCATGCCGCTGCTCTACGATGTCTCGCACAACACCTGCAGGGAGGAAATTCACACCATCGATGGGCGCCAGCGCCGCCTGTTCGTCCATCGCAAGGGCGCAACGCGCGCCTGCGGGCCGGGCCACGCCGCACTGCCGCCCGAATTCGCCAAGATCGGCCAGCCCGTGCTGATCGGCGGCAGCATGGGCACCGCCTCATGGATCCTCGCCGGGTCCGCCGCAGCGGATAGCCATGTCGAGGAGCGCGCCTTCGGCTCCGCCTGCCACGGCGCGGGACGCGCCATGAGCCGTCACGCGGCGACCAAACACTGCCATGGCCGCATGCTGGTCGACGAGCTCGCCGCGCACGGCATCCTGATCCGCTGCCCGAGCTGGCGCGGCGTCGCCGAGGAGGCGCCGCTCGCCTACAAGGATGTCGGCGCCGTGGTCGATGTTACGCAGGCCGCCGGTCTGGCGCGCAAGGTGGCGCGGCTGACGCCGCTGATTTGTATCAAGGGATAGGGAAGCGTCCGGCCGGCTTCTATAATCGAAGCGCAGCCCGGTGCCGTTCCGCCAGCGCCGACTTTTCGGAATCGTCATGAGTGTTCCCGCCCCGCTCTCCGCCGAACGCCTGTACCGCCCCTGCGATCCTGCTGCGCTGGGTTTCAAGACGAGCGAAGAGATCGGCGAGGCGGTCGAAGGCATCGACCAGGCCCGCGCGCAGGAAGCGATCCGTTTCGCCATCGACATCAAGCGGCCGGGCTTCAACCTTTTCGTGCTCGGTGAACCCGGCAGCGGCCGGCACGCCATGGTGCTGCGCCTGCTCGCGGCGCAGACCGCCGGCCAGCCCGCGCCCGGCGACCTGTGCTACGTCAACAACTTCGCCGAACCCCAGCGGCCGCAGCTGCTGATGTTGCCGCCGGGACGCGGCGGCGGCCTGAAGGCCGACATGCAGCAGTTCGTCGCCGAACTGGCCAAGGCCATCACCGCCGCCTTCGAAAGCGAGGAGTTCCGCACCCGCTTCGAGGCGCTGCAGGAAAAGTTCAAGGAACGCGAGGACAGCGCGCTGCGCAAGCTCGGCCATGCGGCGTCCGCGGATGGCATCGCCCTGCTGCGCACGCCGCATGGCTTCGTCTTCGGGCCGATCAAGGGCGAGGAGACGATGAATTCCGAAGAATTCCAGGCGCTGCCCGATGAGGAAAAGGCGCGCCTCGGCAAGCTCATCGACGAACACCGCAAGCACCTGGAAAACCTGTTGCACGAGTTCCCGCGCTGGCGGCGCGAGTTGCAAGCGAAACTCAAGACCCTGAGCCGCGAGACGATGGAACTCGCCGTCGGCCACCTGATCGAGGAGCTCAAGGAGCGCTACGCCGATCTCGCCAACGTATCCGCTTTTCTCGATGCGGTGATGAAGGATGTCGTCGATAGCGCCGAGGAACTGCGCGAGCAGCCGCATGCAGACGGCGAAGAGGGCGACATCGCCGGCATCGGCTTCACCGGCAGCCTGCCGCTGGCCCGTTACCAGGTGAACCTGCTGGTCGACCACGCCGGCGCGACCTCGGCGCCCATCGTCACCGAGGACCATCCGAGCTATCCGAACCTGGTCGGCCGCGTCGATCATGTCGCCCACATGGGTACCCTGATCACCAACTTCACCATGATCATGGCCGGCGCCCTGCAGCGGGCGAACGGCGGCTACCTGGTGCTCGATGCGGAAAAGCTGCTGATGCAGGCCTATGCCTGGGAAGGGCTCAAGCGTGCGCTGAAGGCCGGCCGGGTGCGCATCGAATCGCTCGGCCAGGTCTTCGGCCTGATGAGCACGCTGACCATCGAGCCGGAACCGCTGCCGCTCGACCTCAAGGTGGTGTTGATCGGCGAGCGGCTGCTGTATTACCTGCTCCGGGAATACGACCCCGAGTTCGACCTGCTCTTCAAGGTCGCCGCGGACTTCGAGGACGCGGTGGAACGCGATGACGCCCACACCGTGAGCTTCGCCCGCTTCATCGCCACCCAGGCGCGCCAGGAGGGCATGCGGCCCTTCGAGGCAGCGGCGGTGGCGCGCGTGATCGAACATGCCGCGCGGCTGGCCGACGATGCCGAACGGCTGTCGACGGCGACGCGCCGCCTCTGCGACCTGCTCGCCGAAGCAGACCACCACGCGGCCGGCGCGCACCACGCCTGCGTCACCCGCACCGATGTGGAGGCGGCGCTGGCGGCGCGGCGGCGGCGCAGCGGCCGCCTGCAGGAGCAGGGACAGGAAAACATCCGCCGCGGCCTGCGGCTGATCGACGTCGACGGCAGCCAGATCGGCCAGATCAACGGCCTCGCGGTATTCGAGCTCGGCGAGGAGCGTTACGGCCAGCCGGTGCGCATCAGCGCCACCGCGCGCGTCGGCGATGGCGAGGTGATCGACATCGAGCGCGAAACCGAGCTCGGCGGCGCGATCCACTCCAAGGGCGTGATGATCCTGTCATCCTTCCTGGCCGCGCGCTTCGCCCGCACGCAGCCGCTGTCGCTCAACGCCAGCCTGGTCTTCGAGCAGTCCTACGGGCCGGTCGAGGGCGATTCGGCCTCCCTGGCCGAACTGTGCGCCCTGCTCTCGGCGCTCGCCGCGGTGCCGCTCAGCCAGTCGCTGGCGGTGACGGGTTCCGTCAACCAGTTCGGCCGCGTGCAGGCGATCGGCGGCGTCAATGAAAAGATCGAGGGTTTCTTCGACATCTGCGCCGCGCGGGGTCTGAGCGGCCGGCAGGGGGTCGTCATCCCCGCCGCCAACGCGATCCACCTGATGCTGCGCGAGGATGTCGTCGCCGCCTGCGCCGCCGGAAGATTTCGCATCTGGGCCGTCGAGGATGTCGACGCCGCCATCGAACTGCTGACCGGCGTGCCGGCCGGCGCAGCCGACGAAAAAGGCGAGGTGCCGCCCGGCACGATGAACTACCTCGTCGCCATGCAACTCACCGAGATGTCGCTGCTGCGCCAGGCCTACAGCCAGTCGGCGCCGGACGGCAGCCGCCGCAAGCGCAAGCGGCGCTGAGCCGCTCAACCACCGGCCAGGCCGATGTCCTCCCGGTAGGGCGGACTGGCCATGTGGAAGGGAATCGGTCCGTTCGGCTGCGAGTGGATGAACTGGACCACCACCGGATCCTCGGAAGCCAGCAATTCATGCGCGCTGCCTTCCGCAGCGACCACCCCGTTGTGCAGCAGGTAGATGTAGTCGACCGCCTTGAGGGATTCGGTGACGTCGTAGGTGACGACGATCGAGGTGCCGTCCAGCGCGTCGTTGAGCTTGCGGATCAGCTGCGCGATGACGTTCAGCGAGATCGGGTCGAGGCCGGCGAAGGGCTCGTCGTACATGGTCAGCATCGGGTCGAGGGCGATGGCGCGGGCGAGCGCAACGCGGCGCGCCATGCCGCCGGACAGCTCGTTGGGCATCAGCCTGGAAGTGCCGCGCAGGCCCACCGAATGCAGCTTCATGAGGACCAGGTCGTGGATCAGTTCTTCATTCAGATCGGTGAGTTCGCGCATCGGGAAGGCGATGTTTTCATACACCGAAAGGTCGCTGAAGAGGCCGCCGGCCTGGAACATCAGGCCCATGTGACGCCGCAGCTTGAACAATTCGTCGCGGCTCAGTTCATGGACGACGCGGCCGGCCAGCCTGATGCGGCCTTTCGAGGGCCGCAACTGGCCGCCGATCAGGCGCAGCAGCGTACTCTTGCCGCAACCGCCGACGCCGAGGATCGCCACCACCTTGCCGCGCGGAATCTTCAGGTTGACGCCCTTGAAGATCCTGTTCTCGCCGAAGGAGAAGTGCAGGTCTTCGATCTCGATGATGTTTTCGGCGGCGTGACGCATGCCTGACGTGTCCTGTGGATGATGATTTGTCGAAAGTTCATTTTACGGCGAGTTGGGCTGCAATCCCAGTTCGCAGCACAGTTCCGGCGCCAGGGCGGCGAGGCGCGCGAAATCTTCCGGCCGGTCCACGTCCCACAGGGTCAGGGGTTCCGCCCATTGCCAGGCCAGGTCGAGGAGGCGCTGGCGGGTTTGCGCCATGACGCGGTGCGTGCCCCAGGCCATCTGGGCGAACACATGCGGCTCGGCTGCCCGCATGCCGGCCAGCACATAACCCCCATCCTCGGCGGGCAGGAACACGGCGTCATGGTCGTGCAGGCATTGCGCGGCGCGGCGCAGGTGCTCGGCGGTCAGCGCCGGGCAGTCGGCGCCGATCAGCAGCGTGCCCTGGGGCGTCGGGCTGGCGCACAGCGCGGCGAGCATGCGCGTGCCGAGGTCGCCCGCTGGCTGACGCTGCAGGGTGACTTCACCGGAGGCTGCGCAGGCGGCGAACTCGGGATGCTCCGGATCGTCGGCGCACCACAGCGTCAGCGGACCGAGCTGCGCCGCCTGCGCCGTCGCCACCGCACGCCGGAGCAGCCAGCGCTGCAGGTTCGCCGCGCCCTGCGGGCCGAGCGTCGGGATCAGGCGCGTCTTCGCCGTGCCGGGAACCGGTGCGCGCGCCAGGATGGCGATGCCGACAGGTCGCCGGGAATCAGTCATGCGCGACAGGGTAGCCGTATTCGCGCGCCAACCGCTGCGGGTCGGCGCCCAGCCAGTAGCGCAGGCGCAGCCGCCACATCAGCCAGATGGTGCGCCAGACGCCCTGCGCTTCCCAGCGCCGCCCGGAGGTGACGACGCGTGCGCGCAGGCAGGCCGGTGCGCCGAGCGCGCGCAAGCGGGTCGAGAGGGCGATGTCCTCCATGAGGGGAATGTCGGGGAAACCGCCGGCCTGCGTGAAGGCCGCGCGCGCGACGAAGACGGCCTGGTCGCCGGTGGCGATGCCGGTCAGGCGCGAACGCAGGTTCATCATGCCCGCCACCACGCGCAGCCA
>CAYYHO010000144.1:0-4964 GCA_964471725.1 uncultured Methyloversatilis sp.
AGGTTTGCGTTGCCGTACCGATGCCGAGCAGGCCGGTGTTGAAGGTCAGCGGGTTGTCACGCTGGATGCGGCTGTAGTCGAGCGAGAGGCCGATATCTCCCTGGCGCAGCCACTCGGCGCTGAGTTCGTGGGTATCGAGCCCGAGGTTGCGCCCTTCCAGGGAGAACCAGGTGCCGGTGGCGTTGTCGCGCTTGACCAGGTTGAGGTCCAGCAGGCCGTAGGCCTTGCCTTCGCGCATGCCGTCGTAGATGCCCTGCTGGTGGCGGTTGCCCGACCAGTTGCCGATGCCGACGGAAATCGAGCTTTCGGGGGTGGTAAGTTCGCTGACTCGGGCGGCGATGGCGGCGAGGTCCGCCTTCTCGTCGTCGGCCAGAGCGGTGCCATAACTCGCTGCCAGGGCTGCTGCAAGGGCGGTCAGCCGGAATTTCTGTTCGATAGTTTTACGCATGATTTTCCCCTTTACCCGATCAGCGACGGAAACGTCCTGCGGTTGCGTTATTGACCTTGCTGTTGCCGCCATGGATGTTGGTGTGGCAGTTGACGCAACCCCTGCCGACGGTGGAGGTCAGTCCCGTGCTGGTCGTCCTGCCCGTCGGCAAGCCGGCCTCCACCAGGCGATGCGAACTGGATGAGTGGCATTCCTGGCACAGGAAAGGCGCGCGCGACTTGAGCAGGTTGGGCACCGTCGTGCCGTGCGGCTGGTGGCAGATGCCGCAGTCTTCCGCGACCGGCTGGTGGTTATGCACGAAGGGGCCGCGCTTCTCCATGTGGCAGGTGTAGCAGGTCTCGTTGGTGCTGGCCTTCAGGAGTTGCTTGGGATTGTCGCCATGGACGTTGTGGCAGGACGAGCAGGCCATCTTGCCTTCCGTGACCGGGTGGTGCGAGGGCTTGTTGAACTGGGTGCGCTGTTCCTTGTGGCAGGTGTAGCAGAGCTGGGTCTGCACCGCCTTGTTGCGCACTTCGTCGCCGCTGGCGTTGTGGATCTGGTGGCAGGAGGTGCAGGCGACGTCGCGGTTGGCGTGCGTGCTCGAGTGCCAGCCGATGCGGTTGCCGCCCTGGTGGCAGCTCAGGCAGGCCTTGTTGCGGTCGGCTACCGGCGTGTCGGTTTTCTTGCCCTGCTGGCCGAAGAAGACATCGACCCGGTTGTCGGCGGGCACCGACAGCAGCTGGCCGCCGAAGGTCAGGTCGGGCTTGGGCCGGTCCTTGAGTTTCTGGGAATTGGTGACGTGCTCTTCGCTGAAGCCGTGGCAGGAAACGCAAGTGGGGGTGCGCTTGTCGGCGCCGACGCCGTGACGCGTCTTGCCGATATGCAGCATGCGCGGATCGTCGGCTTCGTCGTGACATTCCGTACAGCGCGCATCCTCCTTCATGAACAGGTCTTTCTTCGGCGCCTTCTGGCCTGTCGCTGCGGTCTGCGCCGCAGTTTGTGCATGCGCTGCTGTCAGCGTGACGCCGGCCAGCATGCAGAGAATCAGCACCTGCTTCAAGAATCTCATGGTTGTTTCCTTCCCTCGTTTGAACCATCGGACAAGGCTTGCGCAGGCCGATACGCCCGCAACCCCTGCATCCCTACAAAAAATACTGGTATTTCAGACAGCACTTAAGCAAGGCGCGTACCATGCTTGTCTATGACGAAAGAAGGGTGACTTGGTTTGTCGGGTAATCGTCGTGATATTTTTTTGCGCGTCCGTAACTATTTGTATATTTGCGATTAGCCTGCAATTCAGGCATGGTTATTGCGGAGCCGAACTGCTCGCGGGGATTCACACCAGAATATGAAACCTTCCTCTGGTTTGGTGTAATGTTTCGAAAAAGTAACAAGGTATTCGATCCAATAGCCCAGCGTTAATTTAACCTATTGATAACAGTGTAGTTTTTATATGTTTCCAGAAAGAAACCGCCTTTTGCCAACCTGGTTACCGATTCGAATCGCAAGTGCCCTGAATGGTCTGATGGGACTGTGGCTGATTTGCCTTGCCGGATTCCCGGTGAGCGCATGGGCCGATCATGAAGCGCACCACCTGCGCATCGGTATCGGTGCTTCGGTCCTGAAGCTGCATCCCGAGGCCATGCCTGCCTGGCAAGGCTATCTTTCTGCGCGGCTGAAGCGCCCGGTTGAATTCGTCCAGCGGGATACCTATCGGCAGATGATCGATGTCGTCAAGCACCAGGAGGTCGAATTTGCCTGGTTATCCACCTTCCCTTATGCCTACATGGCCCAGCGCGGGCGGGTGAAATTGGTGGTTGCGCCCCTGACTCCCGACAAGGGCAGCAGCTATGCCGCTTATCTGTTGGTGCCGGCGACGGATACCCGCACCCGTTCGATCGAAGACCTCAGGGGAGCGGTGTTCGCCTTCACGGACCCGTATTCGCTCACCGGTTACCAGGTGCCGCGTTTCTGGCTGCGCCAGATGGGCGAGCGCAATCCGAAGCATTTCTTCCGCAAGACCTTTTTCACGCACGCGCATGGCAATACGATCGCCGCCGTGGCATCCGGTCTGGCCGATGGTGGCATGGTGGACAGCTACGCCTGGGAGCGGGCGCTGGCAAGGGAGCCGGCGCTGGCGGGGCAGTTGCGTATCGTCACCCGCTCGGTCGACTACGGCTTCCCGCCGATCGTCAGCGTGCCCAGGGTGTCTGCCAGGGATGTCGCGGCGCTGCGTACCGTGCTGCTGGCCATGGCACAGGACGAAGAAGGGCAGCGCCTGCTGAAGATGGTGGGCCTGGCCGGTTTCGAGATTGCCGATCCGCGCCGCTATCGCAACCTGGCGCCGATCCTGGATTCGGCCGACAAGCCGTGAAGCCCCTGTTCAACCTGAGCCTGCGCTACAAGCTGCCGATCTGGGGCGCCATCCTGATTGCCGTGACGACTCTGGTGATCGGGGCGGTCCTGGTGTCCGGCGTCCATGGCCGGGTGCGCGACAATGTCGCCGTCAATGCCCTGGTCGTCGCCAAGGCGGTCGAAGCGACGCTGCTGCCGGCGCTCAAGACAGACGACATCTGGGCTGCCTACCAGAGTCTGGTCTGGCTGGTGAATACGGAAAACTCCCGACAGGCGGCGACCATCCACCCGCAGGATCTGGTGGTGGTCGATGAGCAGCAGCGTGTCGTCGTCGCCGCACGGCCGAAAAAGTTTCCGATGTTCGCGGAACTGAAGAGCATCAATGCCGAATACGCGCGGATCGCGCCTGTCCTGCCGGGCATCCCGACAGCCGGGATGAAAGAAATCGATTTCCCGGATACGCAGTATTTTCATTTTGCCCGGCGTCTCGACAATGCCGGGGCGACGCTGATCATCAGCTATCCGAAGCAGGTGCTGCAAGACCGTTTCAACATGATCGCCAGCCGCAGCGCGCTGGCCGGGCTGCTGGCGCTGCTGGTGCTGCTGCCGATCAGCTGGTACTGGGGGCGCAGGCTTTCGCTGCCGCTCGTCGCCGTGGCGGAACAGTTTCGCAGCCTCAACGCGCCGCCCGCGCAAACGGCGCTTGCCGGGCGCAGGGAACACCAGGACGAAGTCGGCCAGCTCTACGATTCCTATGTCTGGATGCTGCAGGAACTGGAAGGCAAGAAGCTGCTGCAGGATCAGGTGGTGCGTTCCGAGCGTCTCGTCGCAGTCGGCCAGCTGGCCGCCGGCGTGGCGCATGAGATCAACAATCCGCTCAGCGGCATGCTGACCGCCATCGATACCCTGAAGGAGTATGGCCAGGGCGATTTCCACACCATGAAAACCATCGGCCTGGTCGAGCGCGGTCTGTTGCAGATCAAGGAGATCGTCGGCGCGCTGCTGGTGCAGGCGGACGTCAGAGGACGCCCCCTGGGGCGCGACGACGTCGAGGACATCCGCGTGCTGATGAAGCTGCAGGCCGACAAGAAACATGTCGATTTCTCGGTCGGCTGCGAGATGCCGTCGAGCGTGCCGATTGCCGCCACCGCCGCGCGCCAGATCATGATCAACCTGCTGCTGAATGCCCTGCAGGCGGCGCCGGCCAGGGGGCGCGTCGGCTTGCGGGTGAGGGCTTCGGACACGGCTTTGGAGATCGAGGTCGGCAACGATGGCGAGCCGATTCCGCCCGAACGCCTGCAAGGCATCTTCGAGCCTTTTTCTTCGAAGAACCGCGGCGGCCACGGTCTGGGGCTGTGGATCACCTACCAGATCATCAGCCAGTTGCACGGTCGCATCCAGGTCGAACGGCGTGCGGAGATGACCTGTTTTTCCGTCAGTTTGCCACTTGAGGTTCCGGCATGAATGAACACTTGCGCGTATGCCTGATCGAGGACGACGAGATCGTCGGCGAAGCCCTTTCCGACCGCTTCATGCTCGAGGATATCCAGTGCGACTGGTTCAAGGACGGCAACAGCGCCATCGCCGCGATCGGCGGGCACGCCTACGACGCGGTCGTCTGCGACATCCAGCTGCCCGACATCGATGGCGATGCCGTGTTTCTGGCGCTCAAGGACAGGGACATCGCCCTGCCGCCGTTCATCTTCACGACGGCCTACGGTTCCATCGACCGCGCCGTCAACCTGCTCAAGCATGGCGCCCACGACTTCCTCACCAAGCCGCTCGACGTGCGCGTCCTGCTGGAAACCCTGCGCAAGCTGTTCGAGCACGGGCAGCCCGCTGCAACACAGAGCCTCGGGCTGGGCGTCTCGGTGGCGATGCGCCACATCGAGTCGCTGCTGCCGCGCCTCGCCGCGCGCTCCGGTTCGGTCTTGATCACCGGCGAGTCGGGTGTCGGCAAGGAGGAGGTCGCCCACGCCGTGCATCGGCTGGCCGACCCTTCCGGCCAGGCGCCTTTCGTCGCGGTGAATTGCGGCGCACTGGCCGAAACCCTGCTGGAAGCGGAATTGTTCGGCTACATGAAAGGCGCTTTCACCGGTGCGGTGCGCGACAAGAAAGGCTGCTTCGAACTGGCTCATGGCGGCACCCTGTTCCTGGACGAGATCGGGGAAATGTCGCCGGT
>CAYYHO010000145.1:0-4932 GCA_964471725.1 uncultured Methyloversatilis sp.
ACCGCCAGGGCGACCGCGGCGTCACCTACGCCATGCCGGCGCCGCTGGCCAACCGCTTCTCGCACTTCGCGGTCGACGTCAACCTGGACGACTGGGCGGCCTGGGCTTACGCCAGCGGCATCGACGAGCGCCTGGTCGCCTTCCTGCGCTTCAAGCCGGAACTGCTGTTCGACTTCGATCCCTCTGCCGGCGGCGCTCATTCAGTCGAAATGGCGTTCCCCAGCCCGCGTTCCTGGGAGTTCGCCCACCGCGCCCTGCAGAAATTCGGCGACCATCCCGAATTGCTGAGCGGCGCCCTGGCGGCCTGCGTCGGCCATGCCGCCGGCATCGAATGCGCCGCCTTCGTCGACAGCCTCGATCGCCTGCCGGACCTCGACGCCATCTGCGCCGGCCAGGACGTCGCCGTGCCGAGCGAGATCGACCTGCAATATGCCGTCGCCGCCGCGCTGGCGGGGCGCGCGCTGCGCGCGAAGGGCACGCCCGCTGCGCAGCAGACCTGGGGCAACATGCTCGACTACGCACAACGCTTTCCGCAGCGCGAAATGGGCGTCATGCTCGTCTCCGACATGCATCGCGGCATCGGCCAGGCCCTGTTCGCGGTGCCGCAGTTTGCCGGCTGGGCGAATGCCGTCGCCGACCTGATGCTGTATGAATGATGTGGAAAGCAGACTGGCAACCGGGGCCGCGGACAAGCTGGCGGCCGCGCGCACCCGGCTGATCCTCGACAAGCCGTTCCTCGGTGCGCTGGTGCTGCGCCTGCCCCTGCAGCCGGGCGGCAGCTGGTGCCGCACCACCGCCACCGACGCCAGGACGCTCTACTACAACCCGCGCTGGATCGATGCCCTGTCGGCCGCGCAGGTGCAGTTCGCGCTCGCCCACGAGGCGCTGCATTGCGCGCTCGGCCACTTCGCGCGGCGCGGCCATCGCGTGCAGCGCAAGTGGGACATGGCCTGCGATTTCGCCATCAACCCGCTGCTCTACGACGAAGGCCTCACGCCACCCCCCGAAGCGCTGGTGCTCGACGTCTATCGTGGCATGGCCGCCGAGGAGATCTATCCCTGCCTCGACGACAGCAACGACGACAGCGAGATCATGGACGACCATCTCTGGGATGGCGACGAGGGCGGGCAGGGCGGCGCCTCGGAGCAGCCGCCCGAGTCCGATGCGCAGGGCAAGGGCGCCAGTGACGCGGAGGAAATCGATCCCGACGCGGGCGGCAACCGGCCGGAAAAACCCGGCGCCGGCGAGGCGGCGGGCGAGGCCGAAGAAGGCCCGCCGCCGCCGCTGAGCGCCAGGGAGAAGGAACAGTTGCAGCAGCAGTGGCAGCGCCATCTGGCCGCCGCGGCCCAGCGCGCCCGCGAGGCCGGCAAGCTCTCCGGCCAGCTGGCGCGCCTCACCGATGCGACGCTGGCGGCGCAGGTGTCGTGGCGTGCGCTGTTGGCGCAATACCTGACGCAGGCGGGACGCGACGACTACTCCTGGCAGCGCCCTTCGCGCCGCACCCAGGGCATCAGCGGGGAGGTCATCTGGCCGAGCCTGCGCAGCCACTACGGCGACATCCATGTCGCCATCGACGTTTCCGGCTCGGTGAGCGAGGCCGACCTGGCCGGCTTCCTCGGCGAGATGAACGCGCTCAAGGGCACCATGCCGGTGCGCATCACGCTGTTCGCCTGCGACAGCGACCTCGCCGCGGATGCCCCCTGGATCTTCGAACCCTGGGACGAACTGCGCCTGCCGCGCCAGTTCGCCGGCGGCGGCGGCACCGCCTTCACGCCCGTGTTCGACTGGATCGAGCGCAGCGGCCAGCAACCCGACTCGCTGGTCTATTTCACCGATGCGGAAGGCGAGTTCCCCAAACAGCCGCCCAACTACCCGGTGCTGTGGCTGGTGAAGGGCAAGGCGCCGGTGCCGTGGGGGCGGCGCATCCAGCTGAATTAGCAAATATCTGGACGAATCCTGCCTGCCGGGTAGTCACTTGATTATGTAATGGCGCAGTTTGACAAACTGCGCCATAAATGCGCCACTGAATATGTGAACGGCGCCAACATTGCCATGCTCTCAAGCACTGACCTACTGAACAGCATTCAGTCCTCCGGGGACGGTGACTCTAGCCGCACTGCTGACACAACACTCTGGAATCGCCAGGCGCACTGCACAGCGGCTGATTGCGAAGATGATCGAGAGTGGACAAATCAAATAAATGAATCAAATAAATGAGCCTGGCCCCTTTTATTATCCCTGCTGCGAGCGGCAGATATTCCTTGTCACCTGTCGTTTGTAACAAAGCAATCAGAACTTCCGCAATGGGTCGTTCTGAGTCATTAGCGAAATCGACTGGGCGACAAGGCCGCCTCGGCACATCTTCTAACATGGCATGCGGCCTCGATTGCACTTGCTAAATCAGGACCGCCAACTGACTGTTTGCGTTCAGCCCGGACACAGGTGGATTTCGATGGTGGCATGCACGATTTCCTCGTGCTGGGCCAGTTGTTCATGCACCTGCCTGGGGGTCAGCGCGGCATCGTGCGTGACCAGCGAGAGCGCGCAGGCATAGCTGTTCTTGCCGACGCGCCAGACATGCAGGTCGGCGATCTGCGTGTCGCCCGCTTCGGGGCCGCTTTCCACCGCGGCGCGGATCTCCGCCACCACCGGGTGGTCCATTTCGCGGTCGAGCAGCACCTTGCCGGTTTCCCGGAGCAGGTTTTTCGCCCAGGAGCCGACCAGCAGTGCCCCGACGATGCCCATCGCCGGGTCGAGCCAGGCCCAGCCGTACATCCAGCCGCCGGCCAGGGCGACGATCGCCAGCACCGAGGTGAGCGCGTCGGTGATGACGTGGACATAGGCGGACTTCAGGTTGAGGTCGTGGTTATGGCCGTGACCATGTCCGTGGTCATGGCCATGTCCGTGGCCGTGCTGTTCGTCATGGTGGTGGTGCGCCTTGCCGAGGATGATCGCGCAGGCGATGTTCACCACCAGGCCGAGCGCGGCGATGGCGAGCGCCTCCTGGTAGTGGATCGGCTGCGGCGAAACGAAGCGCTCGACCGAGGCGACGACCATCATCAGCGCCACGCCGAGCAGGAAGATCGCGCTGGCGAAGCCGCCCAGCACCTCGATCTTCCAGGTGCCGAAGGCGAAGCGCGGGTCGTCGGCGAGGCGCCGCGCCGCGCCATAGGCGAACACGCTGACGCCGATCGCCACGGTGTGCGAGCTCATGTGCCAGCCGTCGGCCAGCAGGGCCATCGAGTTGAACCACCAGCCGGTGAAGATCTCGATCACCATCGTCACCGCGGTGATCCACATCACGGCGCGCGTGCCGCGCTCGGCGGCGATGTTGCCTTCGTCGAAGACGTGGTCGTGCGACCAGTCGGAGAGGTCGTGTGTGTGCATGGCGCATTATCCCATTTCGATTACAGGCCGAACTGCTCCCCGGCCCCCAGCAGGGTGGCGATGCCGAGCAGGGCGAAGATCGCCGCGGCGATGGCATGCACCAGCCGCACCGGCATGTGCCGGGCGATGCGCTGGCCGAGCAGCACCGCCGGCACGTTGGCGATCATCATGCCGAGGGTGGTGCCGGCTACCACAGCCATGAGCTCCTGGAACTGGGCGGCCAGGGCGACGGTGGCGACCTGGGTCTTGTCCCCCATCTCGGCGAGAAAGAACGCGATCAGCGTCGCGCCGAAGACGCCGTTGCGCACCAGTTGGGCGTCCTCATCCTCCAGCTTGTCGGGGATCAGCGTCCAGATCGCCATGCCAATGAACGAAAGGCCGAGCACCCAGCGCAAGGTGGCCGGTTCGATCAGCAGGGTGAGCCAGGCGCCCAGCGCGCCGGCCAGGGCATGGTTGGCCACGGTGGCGACGAAGATGCCGAAGATGATCGGCAACGGCCGGCGAAAGCGGGCAGCCAGCATGAAGGCCAGCAACTGCGTCTTGTCGCCGATTTCGGCAAGGGCGACGATGCCCGTCGAGATGAAGAAAGATTCCAAACCAGGCTCCCTGACCGGAGACGACGAATGACCACGACATGCCTCCGGTCAATCCGCACTCCATGCGGCGCAGGTGTCGTGGTCAAAGGTCTTGCCAAGTCAGGAACCGCTGGCGCCACGAGCCGGAAACAGGCTTCCGGTTCGAGCATGTTGACGCCAGCCCCTCTCAAGAAACACGCAAGGTCGTCCCGGGTGTTTCGGGGCGGGCTTGTTTCGGAGGGCGGCTACTCCCCAATGACGGGCGCAATTCTACTGCACGGCGGCGAGCAATTTGTCGTAGGCCTCGACAAATAAGCGCACGCCTTCGGCCTGCAGGGTTTCCCCGATGTCATCGAGGGCGATGCCGGCTGCCGCGAGGGCGAGGATGTGCGCCTGCGCCGCTTCCATGCCCATCGTCAGGGTGTCGCGCGCCGGGCCGTGGTCGCGGAAAGCCGCCAGGGTGTCGTCCGGCAGGGTGTTGATGGATTCCGGGCCGATCAGCGGCGCCACGTAAAGTATGTCGCTGTAGGCCGGGTTCTTGGTGCCGGTGCTGGCCCACAGCGGCGTCTGCGGCCGCACGCCGGCCTGCTTGAGCGATGCGAAGGGCGTGCCGTGAAAGATCTCCCGGTAGCGGCGATAGCAGCGTTTGGCGAGCGCCACGCCGCTCTTGCCGAGGAGGAGCATGGCCTGCGGCGTGGCGATGGTTGCCACGCGCCGATCCACCAGGCTGTCGACGCGGCTGAGGAACACGCTGGCCACCGAGCGCAATTGGCCGGCCGCGCCGCCGCCGTCCAGCCAGTGCTGCGCCCCGCGCAGGTAGGCCTGCACGACGGCGTCATACTGCGCCAGCGAGAAGATCAGCGTCACATTGACGCGCAGGCCGGCGCCGGTCAGTTGCTCGAAGGCGGCCACCCCGGCGGGCGTCGCCGGCACCTTGATGAGCAGGTTGTCGCGGCCGACGGCGGCGTGC
>CAYYHO010000146.1:0-4877 GCA_964471725.1 uncultured Methyloversatilis sp.
ACGTATCTAGTTGATATTTAATTGACGTATGACCAATGGACAGATTCGGGACGCAGGAGTCGGAGGTTCGAATCCTCTCACCCCGACCAAGCATTTCATTGTTTTTCCGGCATCGTTGTCCCGGCATCGTTGTCCCGGAATTTCCCGATGAAGTGGCTTGGCGACAAGCGGGGCCTGGGCGGGTTCGCATCAGCCTCCGGCCCGCAGCAGCGATGGCATTGGCACGTCATTGGAAGCAAAGGGATACTGCATTGATCATCCAGCATGCTTGCGACCGCGCTTCCGGCCTCCGGCCTTACTTCAGAATGGATCCCTTGAGTGCCGGATCCGGTTCCGGCCCGTCCGCATGAAAGCGATTCTGCTGATCATCGTCGTCCTGCTGATCTACTGGGTTTTCTGGGGACGGCAAAGGGGCGGATCGGGAGGCGCGGCAACCGACAGGAGCGCCCCCCCGGCAAGCCCGGAAAAAATGGTGGTATGCGCCCACTGCAAGCTGCATGTCCCGGAAAGCGAATGCGTCAGCGCGGATGGGCGCCACTATTGCTGCGAGGAGCATCGCCAACTTGGCGCTTCCTGAAGCACCGGAACTGCCTCCGGCCGCTCCCCGCGTAGCCTGGCCTGCCGGAGGGCGCGCGCCCGCGGCGCCGGGAGACTTGCAGAACGAATCCTTCTGGCGTCCGCTCCGATACTTCGCCTACTACCGCCTGCTCGTTGCTGCAATCTTTCTCGGCGCGAGCATGTTCACGCAGGACTGGTTGCAGGTTGGCACGCAGGAACCGCGCCTGTTTTTCTGGGCAAGCGCTTTCTATCTGGCTGCTGCGATTGCCCATCTCGTGACGCTGGCGAAATGGCGCAACGAATTCGACCTGCAACTCACCACGCAGGTGCTCGCGGACATCCTGTTTCTGACCATTCTGATGTTTGCCAGCGGCGGCGGTAAGAGCGGCATCTCGATGCTGCTGCTGGTCGTGCTGGCCGGCGCCGGCCTGGTCGGGCAGGGCCGCATGGTGCTGTTTTATGCAGCCGTGGCAACCATGTTCCTGTTGCTCGAGCAGGCCTACCGGGTGGTTGCCTACCAGGGGGAGGTCGGGGATTTCCTGCGTACCGGCCTGACCGGCATGGGGTTCTTCGGTTCCGCCATCATGGCGCGCTTGCTGGCGCTCCGTGTGGTCGCCAACGAAGCGCTGGCCAAAAAGCGCGGCATCGACCTGGCCGACCAGTTGCGCATCAACGAGCAGGTCATCCGCGACATGCAGGACGGTGTGCTGGTGATCGACGCAGCCGGCCGGGTGCGGCAGTCCAATCCGCAGGCAGCCCAGCTGCTCGGGCTGGCCGTGCCCATCAATGCGGTGAGCCCGATCAATGGCGAGGTCCTGCCCGCGCCGATGCTGGCCGATTGCTCTGCGGCCCTGGCGCGCGAATTTCTCATCCGACGCATCCGCGGCATCGAATCGGAAACGGTGCTGCAGGCGCCGCACAGCGGGCGCACCCTGCGCGCACGCTTCCTGCCGCCGGGGGTTGGCGGCAACGCGCTGATTTACCTCGAGGACGTTGGCCGCCAGCAGCAGAAAGCCCAACAGATGAAGCTGGCGGCATTGGGGCGCCTGACGGCCAACATGGCGCACGAAATTCGCAACCCGCTGGCTGCCATCAGCCATGCAGCGGAATTATTGGCCGAGGAGCCGCCCGGCAAGGGCGCCGAACGGCTGACGCGCATCATCGGCGACAACACGCAGCGGCTCAACCGGCTGGTGGCGGAAACCATGGAGCTGGGGCGGCGGGATCGCGTCAATCCCGAACCGATCGACATGGCCGGCTTCATCCGGCAGCAGATCGAAGAGTTGTCGCTCCAGGATGCCGGTTGCGCGACCCGGATCGGTATCGAACTGCCGGCGGGATTTTCTTTCTGCTTCGATCGGGGCCACCTGCACCGGGTGCTGGGTAATTTGCTGAGCAATGCACTGCGTTACGCCAGCCAGGCAAGCGGGGCGATCCGCATTTTCGGCGAGCAGGGCAAATTCACCAATCGCACCAGCCTGCATATCATCGACGACGGGCCGGGCATCGCCGAAAACGAGCGCGGCCAGATCTTCGAACCCTTCTTTACGACCAGCATCACCGGGACCGGACTCGGCCTCTATATTGCCCGCGAACTGTGCGAAGCGAACGGCGCGCGCCTGAGCCTGCTGGAAAATGCACCCGGCGCCCATTTCTGCATATCATGTGCCGCGACATGCCCGACCGGACAGCCGGACGCGGACCGGACAGGACAGGACAATCGATGAGCCGCAACACAGACACAGGCGAATGCTTGCATGGCCGACCCAGACCAGAACGCTAACCCGCGGGTGCTCGTCGTCGATGACGAGGCGGATATCCGCGAATTGCTGGACATGACCTTGGCGCGCATGGGCCTCAACTGCGACTGTGCGGCCACCGTGAGCGAAGCGCGCCAATATCTGCAGGACAAGGACAGGGATTACCGGCTTTGTCTCACGGACATGCGCATGCCGGACGGAGATGGCCTGGAACTGGTGCGCCACATCGAGGCCGAGCATCCGAAATTGCCGGTGGCCGTCATCACCGCGCACGGCAGCACCGAGAATGCGGTGGCCGCGCTCAAGGCCGGGGCCTTCGATTACCTGTCCAAGCCGGTTTCCCTGGCGCAGTTGCGTACCCTGGTGAAGTCGGCGTTGACCCTGCCGGAAAGCAAGGTGGTCAATGCTGCGCGCGGTCAGGAATTGCTTGGCTCGTCGGCGCCCATGAACCAGGTGCGCGCGCTGATCGCCAAGGTGGCGCGCAGCGAGGCGCCGGTTTACATCTCAGGCGAATCGGGCAGCGGCAAGGAACTGGCGGCGCGCCTGATCCATCGGGAAAGCGTGCGTGCCGAGCGTCCGTTCGTGGCGGTGAACTGCGGCGCGATCCCCGAGAACCTGATGGAAAGCGAATTTTTCGGCTATCGCAAAGGCGCGTTTACGGGGGCCGAGTCCGAGCGCGAAGGTTTTTTCCAGGCGGCCGATGGCGGCACGCTATTCCTCGACGAGGTCGCCGACCTGCCATTGGCGATGCAGGTCAAGCTGTTGCGCGCCATCCAGGAAAAACGCGTGCGGCGGGTCGGTGCGACGACCGAGGAGCCGGTCAATGTGCGGATCATTTGCGCGACACACCAGAATCTGCGGCGTCTGGTCGATGACGGCAAGTTTCGCCAGGACCTGTTTTTCCGCATCAACGTGATCGAGATCATCATGCCGTCACTGCGGGAGTGCAGCGAGGATGTCCCCGACCTGGCACAGCGACTGCTCGACCGCCTGGCGGCGGCCGGCAACGTGCCGGCGCCGGAAATCGCCCCGCGCGCACTGAAAGCGCTGCAGGAGTATGCCTTCCCCGGCAATGTGCGCGAATTGGAAAACATCCTTGAACGCGCCCTCGCCCTGCACGGCAACGGCGCCATCGACGTCGATGACCTGCAGTTGCAGCCGCAGAAAGTCGGCGCTGGCGGGACGGCCGAATTTTCCGGGCAGACATTGCAGGACTTCCTGGATGAACAGGAGCGCAGGGTGATTCTCGATGCGCTGGAAAAGACCCGTTTCAACCGCACCGCCGCGGCGCGGATGCTCGGCGTGAGTTTTCGCTCCTTGCGCTACCGCATGGAACGCCTGGGACTCAATGACGGCGCAGAGTGATCCTGGCGGAGCTATCGATGCCGCCGGCTGGCTGGTTTCCGCCGCGCGCCAGGACAGCCCGAATCATGACGCACGGCCGCCGGACACATCGACATGCCTGGTGGTCATTCACGCCATCAGCCTGCCGCCGGGCCAGTTCGGCGGTGCGGCGGTCGGCGACTTCTTCGCCAATCGGCTCGATCCTGCGGCGCATCCCTATTTCGCCGGCATCGCAACGCGCAGGGTGTCCGCGCATTTCTTCATCCGCCGCGACGGCGACCTGATCCAGTTCGTTTCCTGCCATGAGCGCGCCTGGCATGCCGGCATTTCCTGCTGGCAGGGGCGCGAGCGCTGCAACGATTTTTCCCTCGGCATCGAACTCGAGGGCGACGATCACAGCGACTTCGCAACGCCGCAATACGAGACGCTGAACCGCTTGCTGGCCGTGCTGCGGCAGCATTATCCGATTGCGGCGGTGGTCGGCCATGCCGACATCGCTCCCGGCCGCAAGACGGATCCGGGTCCGCATTTCGACTGGTCGCGGATAGCGGGACAGGCAAGCGCGACCTGAAATGAGTCGCGCGCCGCTGCGCAGCGGCGCGTGGTTTCACTGCAACGTGCCGGGGCTGGCAACCATGCCGTGCGCAAATTATCTTGCATTGAAAAATACGACCCACTACCATTAGTGCCCAATGGTCGCACACCTACTATATCTAGTAGGTCAATACATGGCGATACATGGCGACGCAACGATGGAGGGTGCATGCGGGAGCACGCGAGGCGCACGAGACACAACCGGGTTGTTTGCCCTGTTCGGCTTCCTGTCGCTGCCTGCCGTCGCATTCACGCCTTGCCGACTTGCCCGTCGCTTCAGCCCGTTCAGCCCGCACGCCGGGCCCGGCGGCGCTGCCTGCCGGCAGCATGCTTCTCCTTCAAGTTTTTCGCGCGCCCGCCGCAAACAAAGGGATGGGCTATGAAAGCGCATGAATTCATCGATTCCGGTCCGCCGGTGTTGTTGAATAATCCGTGCTGTTGTTGGCGGGTTGTCTGTTGTTCTTTCCTCAAATATCCAATGGAGGTTCACGATGGCTGAAGAGAAGAAAGTCAAGAAGCCGGCGGCGGCGAAGAAGGCTGCTCCGAAGAAGGCTGCTGCGAAACCGGCAGTGAAGAAGGCTGCGCCGAAGAAGGCCGCTGCGAAGCCGGCCGCCAAGAAAG
>CAYYHO010000147.1:0-4877 GCA_964471725.1 uncultured Methyloversatilis sp.
CCGCGCCATCGACAACCCGCGTCAGCGCACCCGCGTGCCGACCGCCTCGCTGCACATCCTGCAAGGCGCGCTGCTCGACGAAAACGTCATGGGCTACAAGGCCTATAGCGTGAGCCGCGCGGGGGCGCGTTTTCTCCTGCACCTGTTCTCGGCCGTCGACGGGCGTCCGCTGGCGGTGTTCGAGGCCGACACGCTTGGCATGATGCGCACCGGGGCTGCCGGCGGCCTGGCAGCACGCCATCTGGCGCGCCCGGAGAGTGCCGTCGTCGGTCTGATCGGCTCGGGCTGGCAGGCACAGAGCCAGCTGGAGGCGCTCTGCCGTGTGCGACCGATCCAGCAGGTCAGGCTGTTTTCGCGCAATGCCGAAAAGCGCCGCCTCGCCAGCGCCGACTTTTCCAGGCGTTTCAGAGTCGAGGTGCTGCCCGTGGAAAGCGCCGAAGCCGCGGTGCGGGAGAGCGACATCGTCGTCACGGTCACCACGGCGGCTAGCCCCCTGTTCGATGGCGACTGGCTGGCACCCGGCACCCATGTCAATGCGGCTGGTTCGAATGCCCTGATCCGCCGCGAAATCGACGAGAAGACGGTGGGCCGGGCGGCGCTGGTCTGCGTGGACAGCCGGCAGACTGCCCTGCGCGAAGCCGGGGATTTGTTGCCAGCCCTGGAAAAGGGCCGGCTGAGCGAGGGCCAGCTCGTCGAGCTGGGCGAAATCGTCGCGGGCATCCGGCCGGGGCGTCACGACGCCGAAGCAGTGACCCTGTTCGAATCGCAGGGCATGGCGATCCAGGATCTGGCGGTGGGGCTCCGTTTGCTCAAGCTGGCGCAGGCGCAGGGGATTGGTGCGGAATTGCCTTATTGAGCCGCTATTTTTTGGCCGAGGCCTGAAAAATCATTGACTGACTTTAGTGCTGGCTGTAAGAATGCAGCATATCACGCTGTTTCTTATTGAATTTGAAGTGCGGCGCCGGCAATTGAATGCGTGATTCGGGTTAGTGTTGCGTTGAAGTCTTAAAGGACGTTCAAGATGGCTAAGCTCATACTCAGCATGGACAATCTGGTGCTCAAGGAAATTCCCCTGAACAAGGAGCGCACCACCCTCGGCCGCAAGGCGCACAATGACATCCAGATCGACAACCTGGCTGTCTCCGGCGAGCATGCGGTGATCGTGACCATCCTCAACGACTCCTTCCTCGAAGACCTCAACAGTACCAACGGCACCTTTGTCAACGGCCAGCAGGTCAAAAAGCATTTCCTGCAGAACGGCGATGTCATCGAACTGGGCAAGTACCGCCTCAAGTACGTCAATGAGTCGGCGCAGCAGTCGGCGCAGGCGGATTTCGAGAAGACCATGGTGCTGCGGCCCGACATGATGAGAAAGGTTGCCGAGCAGACTGCGGCCAAGCCGGTCGAGCCGGCCGCCGGCGACCTTGCACCGCCGGTCCAGGTACAAACGGCGCCGCACATCGATCCGGTTGCCGCGGCCGTGCCTCCTGCGGCACCGGCCTTCCCTCTGGGGGCGATCCAGGTCCTGACCGGCAGCAACGTCGGCAGGACCCTGGAACTCACCAAGTCGCTCACCACGCTGGGCAAGCCGGGCGTGCAAGTGGCGGTGATCGCCCGACGTCCCCACGGCTATTTCCTCACCCATGTCGAAGGGGCCAGGTTCCCGCTGGCAAACGGCGTTTCCCTCAGCAAGCAGGCCTATGCCCTCAAGGATCATGACGTCATCGAACTGGCGGGGGTGAAGATGGAGTTTTTCCTCAAGGGATGAGGAAGTCCTGAACGCATGAAGATCCGCATCCTCGGCTGCAGTGGCGGCATCGGTGGCCGCCATCTGCGCACCACGTCGATCCTGGTTGATCATGACATCCTGATCGACTGCGGGACCGGGGTGGCCGATCTCTCGATTGCCGAGCTGGCCCAGATCGACCATGTCTTCCTGACCCATACTCACATGGACCACGTCGCCTGCCTGCCGCTGATGGCAGACACGGTGGGCGACATGCGCAACCGGCCGCTGATCGTGCATGCCTTGGCGTCTGCCGAAGAGATACTGCGCGCCCATGTCTTCAACTGGGCGATCTGGCCCGATTTCACGGAAATTCCTTCGCCGGAAAAACCCTTTCTGCGGTTTTCGCCCATCAGCGTGGGCCAGGCCGTCGAACTGCAGGGCCGACGCATCGTGCCGCTGCCGGCCAGCCACGCCGTGCCGGCTGTCGGCTTTCAACTGGACTCGGGGCGCGCCAGCCTGGCGTTCACCGGCGACACGGGCCCCTGCCGCCCGCTCTGGCAGGTCATCAACGCGATCTCGAACCTGAAGACCCTGATCGTCGAAACGGCGTTTTCGAATCGCGAGCGCAAGCTCGCAGAGGCTTCCTTTCACCTCTGTCCGAGCATGCTGCTGGAGGAACTCAATTATCTGCAGTCCCGGCCGGAAATCTTCATTACCCATCTCAAGCCCGGCCAGATCGAACTGACCATGCAGGAGGTCGAGGACGAGATTGGCGAATTCAGGCCGCGCATGCTGCAGAACAACCAGGTGTTCGAGCTATGACTGACGCGCCCATCGGTATGGCAGTGGATCCGGCGATGCTGGCACGGCTGGCCCCGCTCGAAGAGCTGGGGCAAGACAGCCTGCGCCAACTTGCCACGGTAGCCCGGCTGGCGAACTTCGCCGGGGGGATGCGCCTCGCCGGTTTTGTCTGGCAGCAAAGGGCGGTATATCTGCTCAGGGGGGAACTCAAGCTCGACTATCCCGATGGCGCGGTGAAGCTCATCGTCGGCGGCTGTGACGAGGCGCTGGCGCGCGTCGGCCGCAGTGGCATGGATCCGTCGGGCGCCAAGGCGATTACCGACGTCGAACTGCTGTGGTTCGATGAAAACGTGCTGGACATACTGCTCACCTGGGATCAGTTGGCGCCATCCCCTTTCCTGTCGCTGCAGGCCAGCGGCGACGTGGCTGACTGGCGGGTCATGCCAGGGCTGTTCGATGCGCGTCAGCTGACCTTGGGCGCCTTCGCCAGCCTGCCCGCGGCCAACATCGACAGCCTGCTGGCATGTTTCCAGCGCCAGTCGGTCAAGCGCGGCGAAGTCATCGTGCGCCAGAAAGAGCCGGGCGACTTTTACTATGTCATCGAACAGGGCCGGGCGCAGGTCACGCGCGAGGTGACCGGCGCCCAGGTGGAACTGGCCGAACTGAATGCCGGCGATGCTTTCGGCGAGGAAGCCCTGATTGCCGAAACCACGCGCAACGCCACGGTAACCATGGTGACCGACGGCAGCCTGTTGCGCCTCGCCAAGGCCGACTTCGTCAGGTTGCTGCGCGAGCCGCTGCTGCAGCACATCGATGCTGCGGAGGCGCAGCGGCGCATCGCTGCCGGCGCCGTCTGGCTCGACGTGCGCTTCCCGGCCGAGTACCGGTATGACGGCCTGCCCGGGGCGCTCAACATTCCCCTCAACGAACTGCGCGATGCCTTGCCGAACCTGCCGGCGGAACGTGAATACGTGGTCTATTGCCAAACCGGCCGGCGCAGTTCGGCAGCGGTATTCCTGTTGTCGCAGCACGGCATTCCCGCCAGCCTGCTGGAAGGCGGCCTGCGGTCGGAGTTTCCGCGCAACATGGCCGCGCCGGCTGCCGCGGCTGCGGGAAAACAAGCGGAAATGAAACGATGACAGTCATGGAGAACACAGCGGCATGAGTGCGGTATTGAATCCTGGCTCGCTCGGCCAGAGCAGTGTAGAGCCGGTCAGTGCGGGAGAGCTCGGCACGCGCCTGGCTTTTTTCAAGAACCTGCAGGGGGTCACCAACAAGATCCATGCGACTGCCAACATCGACGAAATCATGCTGGAACTGTCGCAGGACGTATGCGCGCTGTTCAATGCCGACCGTCTCACCGTCTATTCGATCAGCGAGGACAAGACCTCGATCGTTTCCAAGGTCAAGACGGGACTCAACTCCTTCCGCGACCTGAAGCTGCCGATCGCAGACCAGAGCATCGCCGGCTATGTGGCGCTGGCCAAGACGATAGCCAACATCCGCGATGTCTACGACGATGCCGAACTGCGGGCCATCAATCCCAACCTGCATTTCCTGCAGGAGGTAGACAAGCGTACCGGCTATCGCACCAAGCAGATGCTGGTCAGCCCGATCGTCGATGCGCACAGCGGCGATCTGCTGGGCGTCGTGCAGATCATCAACAACAAGGCCGGCGTGCCTTTCGCCGCCGTCGCCGAAGAAGGGGTCAAGGGACTCTGCGAGACCCTGGCGATCGCCTTCGCCCAGCGCAGCAAGCCGGCGCAGGCCATCAAGACCAAATACGACCACCTGGTGCTGGACGCTGTCGTTGCCAGCCAGGAAATGGAGCAGGCGACCAGCATCGCGCGGCGCAAGAACATCGACATCGAGGAAGCGCTGATCACCGAATACCAGGTCAAGCCGTCGGCAATCGGCGCCGCGCTGTCGAAATTCTTCGGCGTGCCCTACGAGCCCTATAAGGCCAACCGCGTCAAGCCGCTCGACCTGATGAAGAACCTGCGCCGCGAGTATGTCGAGCAGAACCTGTGGGTCCCCATCGACAAAACGCCCAAGGGCATCGTCATCCTTTGCCTCGACCCCGAGCAGGTCAAAAGTTCACGCGTGGTCAACAACATCTTCGCCAAAAGCAAGATCGTCTATCGGGTTACCACCAGTCGCGAGTTCAGGCAGACCGTGGACCAGTTTTTCGGCAGCATCGGCTTTGCCGACGAAACCGATGTCGGCGACCTGCTGTCGGCGATGGACGAGGGCGAGGTCGAGGCCGAGGGCAGCGACGATGTCTCGGCGGCGGCGGACAACGAACTCGTCAAGCTGGTGAACAAGATCATCATCGATGCCTACCAGC
>CAYYHO010000148.1:0-4831 GCA_964471725.1 uncultured Methyloversatilis sp.
TGGCCAAAGAACGTATCGCCGGCCTGCAGGAATTCGTGCGGCGCTTCTCGGCCAACAAGTCGAAGGCCCGCCAGGCCACGAGCCGCCTCAAGCTGATCGACAAGATCAAACCGGAGGACGTCAAGCCCTCCTCGCGCCAGTACCCGTGGATCCGCTTCGAATTCGACGACAAGGAAAAGCTGCACCGGCTGGCCTGCGAAATCGAGAACCTCGGCTTCGCTTACGAGAAGGGCGTTCCGATCATCAAGTCCTTCTCCACCAGCATCGAGGCCGGCGAGAAGGTCGCCATCATCGGCGAGAACGGCGTCGGCAAGACCACATTGCTGCGGCTGCTGGCCGGCGAGCGCCTCGGCGGCCTGAGTCCGCAGGGCGGCCGCGTCAAATGGGCGGAAAAGGCGCGCCCCGGCGTCTTCGCCCAGGACCATGCCGCCGACTTCGCCGCGCCGACGCCGCTCACCGAATGGATCGCGGGTTATGCGCGGGCCGGCGGCTACGAGGGGGCTGATCTGGAGACCCTGATCCGCGGCACCCTCGGGCGCCTGCTGTTCTCCGGCGACGAGGCGAAGAAGCCGGCCAACGTCATTTCCGGCGGCGAGCAGGCGCGCATGCTGTTCGGCCGGCTGATGCTGTTGCGCAACAACGTGCTGCTGATGGACGAACCCACCAACCACCTCGACATGGAATCGATCGAATCGCTCAACACCGCGCTGGAGAAATACGCCGGCACGCTGATCTTCGTCTCGCACGACCGCGAATTCGTCTCCTCGCTGGCGACCCGCATCATCGACATCCGGCTCGACCACCGGATCGTCGATTATCGCGGCAGCTACGAGGAGTATCTGGTCAGTCAGGGTCTCGCATGAGACCGTTGCGCGCTGTCGCCCGTCTCATCCTGAAGCTGCTCGGCTGGAAACTGCTCGAGCTGCCGGACATGCCTTCCCGGGCCGTGGTGATCGGCTATCCGCACACCTCGAACTGGGATTTCCCGCTCGGCCTGCTGGGCCTGGCGGCGCTGGCCCTCGATGTGCGCTGGGCCGGCAAGGACACCCTGTTCGCCGGCTGGCGCGGGCCGTTCATGCGCTTGCTCGGCGGCGTGCCGGTCAATCGGCGCGAGCGCAGCGGCTTCGTCGACCGCATCGCCGAGGAATTCCGCCGGCACGCGCGCTTCCACCTGGCCATTGCGCCGGAAGGCACGCGCAGCCTGACTGCGGGATGGAAGTCGGGCTTCTATCGCATCGCCCAGGCCGCGGAGGTACCGGTGATCGTGGGCACCCTCGACTATGCGAAACGGGAAGTCGGGCTGATCGCCTGCCTCGCACTGAGCGGCGACGCAGCGGCTGACATGGCGCAAATCGCCAGCCTGTATGCCGGCCGCCAGGGCAAGCGGCCCGGGCTGGCCGCGCCGGTCCGGCTGCTGTAGGGAATCATCGCCCGAACAGGATCAGGTTCGAGCGCAGGATCGTCACCCCGGCCACCGCCGTAACCAGCAGGAAGCCGCCGCAGGCGATGGCCGCCAGCCGGCGCGAGAACGCCGGCACGATGGCCTGCAGGCTGGCGATCCTGGCGAACGGTTGCAGGGCGCCTGCGGCGAGGCCGGCGGCGGTGGCGACAAACAGCGGCACATAGAACAGATAGCCCTGGTAGCCGTACTCGGGCTTGAGCAGGCAGAACGGGCAGTGATGGCGGGGATGCTCATAGACGTAGAGCGAGAGGAACGACAGCATGCCGACGATGGCGGCGGCGAAGCCCAGGGCGGCGCCGATGGCCACGAAGCTGCCGCCGATTCGGCCGCCGATTCCGCCATGGGCCCAGTGGAAGCTGGCCGTGCCGATGGCCAGCCCCATGGCGGCCAGGAACAGGACCAGCGCCGGCAGGGGCGCGAGTGCGGCGGTTTCGGCGGCAAGACTGCGGGTGTCGGCGGAGAACAGGCTGCCGCAGCAGGAGGTGATGACGTCGGCCCGCAGGTTGAGGAAGAACTGCGCCTCGATCCAGGCGCTGGCCAGCAGCAGCGGCGCCAGCAGCAACAGCAGCGCGTACTTGATGCGCACCAGCGGATAATCGCGGGCAAGATTGTCGGCGTGGTTGATGGCCAGCCAGATCGCCGCCAGGAAGAAGACGAGGATCTTGGCGTGCAGGGCCGGGAACCCCCAGGCGTTCATGTTGAGCGTGCCCACCGCGCACATGGCGCCGACGAACATCGCGGACATTTTTTCGGCATTGAAGACGAACAGCAGCGTCGCGGCCAGTTGCACGACGAGCACGCCGGCGAGCAGGGACGAGAGCAGGACGGTGCGGCGCTCCAGCCGGATCTGCAAGGCGCTGCCGCTGCCGCTGTCCCAGCGGCGGATGATTTCGAGGGCAAACGGCGTGGCGGCCGCCAGCGCGAGGGTGCACAGGGCCGAAGCCAGCAGCAGGGCGATGATGGCGGGCTGAAAGATCATGCTTGCGCCGGGACGATGATTCTGCCGTCGCGCATGTCGATGACCCGGCCGACGAGCGCGGCATCGGCGACCAGCGGGTCGTGGCTGCTCAGCAGGATGGTGCGCCCCGCGCCGGCCAGTCGCTCGAGGATCGCCATGAACTCGAGCGCCAGGCGGGAATCGAGGTTGGCGGTCGGCTCGTCGGCGATGAGGACGGCCGGATCGTTGATGAGGGCGCGGCAGATGGCGACGCGCTGCTGTTCGCCGCCGGACAGCCATTCCACGCGGGCATCGCGACGCGCGCCGAGCGCGAGACTGGCGAGCAGGCCTTCGGCCTGTTCAATCAACTCGCGGCGCGGCCGCCCCAGCGGATAGGCCGGCAGCATGACGTTGTCCAGTGCGCTGAGCCCACTGATCAGGTTGAACTGCTGGAAGATGAAGCCGAAGGTCCGGCGGCGCAGCTCGCTGAGGAAGCGCTCGGGCAGCCCGGAAATGTCCTCGCCCTGCAGCCGGATGCGGCCCGATGTGGGGCGGGCCAGGCAGCCGACCAGGGTCAGCAGGGTGGTCTTGCCCGAGCCGCTGGGGCCGCGCAGCACCGTCACCTGCCTGGCCGCGATGTCGAGGTCGATGCCGTCGAGCGCCCGGCATTCATTGTGCCGCCCCTCGTTGTAGGCCTTGCGGACGCCGCGCAACTCGATCATGTCAGTGGCTCCATGACGCTGTGCGTCTCCTGCGATGCATGAAACGTGGCGCTGTGGCGCGTGCCAAGGATGGCGGGTATCCGACTCCCTCCATGTCCTCCGGGCCGGAAATACACCGGCCCTCCTCCTTTACTTCCGGGAGTCGGATACCCGCCGTCCCGATCGCGCTCCGATAGCCGTATTCCATACTAATTTCGCATGACGGCATCGGGGTCGGTCATCGCGGCGCGCCAGTTCGGCACCATGACCGCCGCCGTGTAAGGCAGCACGGTGAAGAACAACAGCGTGGCGACCTGCAGTCCATCCACCTGCGGTGCGAGGCGAAACTCGGGATAGAGCACCGCCCAGCCTTTCAGCACCGGGGCGAACAGCGCAGCGCCGGCATAAAAGACATGCAGGTAGGCGGCGACGAAGCCGGCCAGGAAGGCGGTCAGCGAGACCAGCAGGCCTTCCCAGAATTTCATCCGCATGATGTCGTCGGCATCCCAGCCGATGGCTTTGAGGATGCCGATCTCGCGCCGCTCGTCGGCGGACAGGCCGGCGGCCTTGTCCCAGGCGAAGATGCCGAAGGCGAGGATCGCGGCGGAGAGCAGCGCCAGCATGAGGCCCTCGCGCCAGTCGAAGATCGCCGCATAGGTACGCAGCACCTCGTCGCGCAGGATGGGGCGCGCATCGGGCAGTGCGGCGGCGAGCTTCTGCGCGACGTTGCGGACTTCCTGGGGGTTGCTCACTGCCAGCGTGACGTCGGTGTGATGGCCGGCCGGGTAGGCAAAGAAGGCGCGGAAGTCGTCTTCGTGCATCAGGATCAGGTCGGCGCTGACCAGTTCGGATGCCTGCGGCAGCACGGCGCCGACGATGAAGGTGTGCAGCTGGCCGGAGTAGGCGCGGAAGGAAATGCCGTTGCCCGGCGACAGACCGCGCGTGCGCTCCAGCGCCGGACCGACGACGATCTCGCCCCTGGCCGGGGCGAGCGGCCGGCCGGCCGGGTCGGCGGCCGCCGGGTGCGGTGCCATGAGCGTGTAGTTGGCCTTCACCACGGCATCGTAGTAATAGCCCCACAGTCGTTTTTCCATGCTGCGGACGCCCCGGATGGGAGCGAGCTGTTCGACATAGCCGGGGGGGATCAGGTCGTGGCGACCGGCGACCAGGCGCTGCAGGATGATCTCGGGCGCGGCAGCCAGCAACTGTGCCGCTTCCTGGCGCAGGGCGTGGGTGTACAGCGACGCCGAAGCCAGCACGAACACCAGCAGCGTGTAGGCGCCGAGCAGGCCGAGGTTGCGCGCCTTGCGCCGCGCCAGCGCGGCCAGCGTGTAGTCAATCAGGTAGCGCTGTTTCTCGATGAAGGCTTGCATGAAGCGGGGGCGGCAACAGGCTGCCACTGGGGAAATGCTCGAACGCCAGGGGGTGGTCCTGGAAGGCGGCGTGCAGGTCGGCCAGTGCGGGGTGGCGGGTATAGCGCGCCTCGGTGAACAAGGCCAGGTCGCTGAGCCCGAGTTGCGCCACCAGGCTGCGGGTGGCCTCCCGGTCGGCCGTGCGCTGCTGGCGCGGCACGGCGGCATCGAGCAGTGTGGCCAGAAATGCTGCCAGGGCGAGGGTCAGCAACAGCAGGGCGCGATTGGTGGGGCGGCTGCGCAGGGCGGTCATTCCTTTACCGGCCGTTTCGCCAGCTTGCGCTGCAGGGTCCTGCGGTGCATTTTCAGGGCCCGCGCC
>CAYYHO010000149.1:0-963 GCA_964471725.1 uncultured Methyloversatilis sp.
CCGGCGTCCAGATCATGGCGCAGCCGCCGGGCAAGCGCAATTCCACCATCCACATGCTGTCGGGCGGCGAGAAGGCGCTGACGGCGATCGCGCTGGTGTTCGCGCTGTTCCAGCTGAACCCGGCGCCGTTCTGCATGCTCGACGAGGTGGATGCGCCGCTCGACGATTCGAATACCGTGCGTTTCTGCGAGATGGTCAAGCGCATGTCGCGCCAGACCCAGTTCATCTTCATCACGCACAACAAGATCACCATGGAAATGGCACAGCAATTGATCGGCGTCACCATGCAGGAACAGGGCGTGTCGCGCGTGGTGGCGGTCGATATCGAGGAAGCCCTGCGCATGACGGAAGATGGCGTGATGAGGGAATCAGCATGAGTGAACTGCAATTGGGCCTGATCGCTCTGGGCGTGTTGCTCGTCGTGGTCGTCTGGGCTTACAACCTCTGGCAGGCCAAAAAGCAGCGGCGCGTGGCGGAAGCGGCCCTGCCCAAGGCACAGCCCGATGTGCTGATGGCCGGCCGCCACGACAGCGCCGCGGCGGCAGTTGCAACAGGCAGCGCCATGGAGCGCATGCGCGAGCCGACTTTCGGCCAGCCACAGTCGGCGCCCGCAGCGACCTCAGCAATGGAAGCCGCCGTGCCGGCCCCGGAATCGCAGCAGTCGACGCCCGTGCCGGCCGAATGGGCCGACGGACGCGCCGACTGCCTGCTGCGCATCGAGTTCATCGATGCGGTGCCGGTGGCCGACCTCTGGGCGGAGCAGGCCGGCTGGTCGGCCAGGCTCGACAAGCCCCTGCAATGGCTCGGCCTTGACGAGCGCAGTCACCGCTGGCGCACGTTGCTGCCGCAGGATCCCGGCGCCGTTGCGCAGGTGGCGGCAGCCTTGCAGCTGGTCGACCGCAGCGGGCCGCTCGGCGAAGCCACCCTGGCAAAGCTGTCTGCCCAGGCGCGCGCTGTTTCTGA
>CAYYHO010000149.1:973-4797 GCA_964471725.1 uncultured Methyloversatilis sp.
GCCCGTAGAACGCGCCTTCGCCCGGATTCACCGCGGTCTTGATCCTGCCGCCGGATTGCGCGGCGATCTGCTCGAGCACCTTTGCCATCACCGATTCAGCGTGATCCCATGACGCGTCCGAACCGACGCGCTTCTCCGGCCTCGTCGAGATTCCCGCGCCGGCGCCGGTGCTGGCGGCGGCGCGGGCGCTGGACGGCTTTTGCGCCGCGCTCGACCTGCAACTGGCGCTGCATGTCTTGCCGCGCCAGGGCAGCCTCAACGAAATCGACGGCAGCAAGCTCAAGCCCCTTGTCGCGGCGGCCGGCCTGCAGCTGCAGGGCGAGCGTTTCCTTGCGCTGGATGACGATGGCGCGGAAATCTTTGCGCTCGGCTGCCTGGATGCGGCCGGCAATGCGGTGGTCGGCCTCGAAGCCAAGTCCCTGGCGGATCTGGTTTTCAGTCTCGATGTGCCGCGCGTGGCTGCCGGTGCGACCGCCTTCGATCGCATGATCGATTGTGCCCGCCGCTGCGCCGAGGCCGTCGGCGGCCAGCTCGCCGACGCCCACAAGAAACCGCTCTCGGCAGCCACCAGCGCCGCGCTGCGCAGCCGCATCGAAGAATTGCAGGCGCAGATGGCCCGGCAGGGCATCCCTGCCGGAGAAGTGCGAGCCTTGCGCCTGTTTTCCTGATGCCGGACCAGGACAGCCCGGCGGCCAGGCTTTCCAGCCGTGCCGCCTGTTTGCGCGACGAGCTGACGCGCCACAATCACGCCTATTACGTCCTCGATGCGCCGACGGTGCCAGACGCCGAGTACGACCGCCTGTTCCGCGAACTGCAGGAACTCGAGGCGGCCCACCCCGAATTGCAGATGCCCGATTCGCCGACGCAGCGGGTCGGCGGCGCATCCCTGTCCGCATTCCGGCAGGTGGCGCACGAGGTGCCGATGCTGTCGCTCAACAATGCCTTCAGCCCCGAGGAAGTGGCGGCTTTCGACCGCCGCTGCCGGGAAGGCTTGCAGCGGGATGTCATCACCTATGCCTGCGAACCGAAATTCGACGGCCTGGCGGTCAGCCTGCGCTACGAGCAGGGTGTCTTCGTGCAGGGGGCGACGCGCGGCGACGGATTCACCGGCGAGGATGTGACGCACAATTTGCGCACCGTGAAGAACATTCCGCTGCGGCTGGCCGGCAAGGACCTGCCCGAACTGCTGGAGGTTCGCGGTGAGGTGCTGATGCTGCGCCGCGATTTTGCGCGCCTCAACGAACGCCAGCGCGCCGCCGGCGAAAAGGAATTCGTCAATCCGCGCAATGCCGCGGCCGGCAGCCTGCGCCAGCTGGACCCGAAGATCACCGCGCAACGTCCCCTGCGCTTTTTCGCCTATGGCATAGCGGATTTCAACGCCGTCTCGCCAGCGCCGACTTTTCTGAGTGAGATGATGGCGCGCCTCGCCGCCTGGGGCTTCCCGGTAGCCGCCGAGGGTGCCGTGGTGGAGGGCGCCGCCGGCCTGCTCGACTATTACGCGCGCATCGGCGTGCGGCGTGACGAACTGCCCTACGACATCGACGGCGTGGTGTACAAGCTCGACCGCCTGGCCGATCAGGTGAGACTGGGTTTCGTCGCGCGCGCGCCCCGTTTTGCCATCGCCCACAAGTTTCCTGCCGAGGAGGCGCTGACCACGGTGGAAGCCATCGAGGTGCAGGTCGGCCGCACCGGGGCCATCACGCCGGTGGCGCGGCTGGCGCCGGTCTTCGTCGGCGGCGTGACGGTGACGAATGCCACGCTGCACAACGAGGATGAGGTGCGCCGCAAGGATGTGCGCGTCGGCGACACGGTGATCGTGCGGCGTGCCGGCGACGTGATACCCGAAGTGGCGGCAGTGGTGCCGGAAAAGCGCCCGCCGCATGCTGCGCAGTTCCGTATGCCGAAAACCTGCCCGGTGTGCGATTCGGCGGTGGAAAAGCCCGAGGACGAGGCGATCGCGCGCTGCAGCGGCGGGTTGTTCTGCCCGGCACAGCGCAAGCAGGCGCTGCTGCATTTCGCCTCACGCCGGGCGATGGACATCGAGGGATTGGGCGACAAGCTGGTCGACCAGGTCATCGATAACGCTCTCATCGAGACTCCGGCCGACCTCTACACGCTTGACGTCGCTGCCCTGGCCGGCCTGCCGCGCATGGCGGAAAAATCCGCCGCCAACCTGGTCGCGGCCATCGACAAGAGCCGCCAGACCACGCTGGCGCGTTTCATCTTCGCCCTCGGCATCCGCAATGTCGGCGAGGCGACGGCGAAAGACCTGGCGCGGCATTTCGGCACGCTCGATGCGCTGATCGCCGCCGATGTGGACAATCTGCAGCAGGTGCCTGACGTCGGCCCGGTGGTGGCTGCATCGATCGTGCGCTTCTTTGCCGAACCCCACAACCTGGCGGTGGTCGAAGATTTGCGTGCGGCGGGCGTCAACTGGCAGGAGGGCCAGCCATCGCCGCATGCCAGTGCGCCGCTTGTCGGCAAGACCTTCGTGCTTACCGGCACGCTGCCAAATCTGACGCGCGAAGCGGCGAAGGAACTGATCGAGGCGCAGGGCGGCAAGGTCGCCGGTTCGGTATCGAAAAAAACACACTATGTCGTGGCGGGCAGCGAAGCGGGTGGCAAGCTCGACAAGGCGCAGGAACTCGGCGTTACCATTCTGGACGAGGCAGCATTCATGGAGTTGCTCGCAAAATGAACAAAGTTACCAAAGCCGTGTTTCCCGTCGCCGGCATGGGCACGCGCTTCCTGCCGGCGACCAAGGCCAGCCCGAAGGAGATGTTGCCGATCGTCGACAAGCCGCTGATCCAGTATGCCGTCGAAGAGGCGGTGGCCGCCGGCATCACCGACATGATCTTCGTCACCGGCCGCTCCAAGCGCGCCATCGAGGATCATTTCGACAAGGCCTACGAACTGGAGAACGAGCTGGAGCGGCGCGGCAAGACGGAACTGCTGGAGTTCGTCCAGAACCTGCTGCCGCGGCACATCAACTGCATTTACCTGCGCCAGGCGGAGGCGCTCGGCCTCGGACACGCGGTGCTGTGCGCGCAGCCGGTGGTCGGCGACGAACCTTTCGCCGTGCTGCTGGCCGACGACCTGCTCAACGGCAGCACGCCGGTGATGCGGCAGATGGTGGAAGCCTACGACTATTACCGCTGCTCGGTGCTGGGCACTCAGGAGGTGGCGCGTGCCGATACGGCGAGCTATGGCATTGTCGATGCGCGACCGCTGGCAGAGCGGGTTGAGCAGATTCATGCCATCGTCGAAAAACCCAGCCCGGAAACGGCGCCTTCCACCCTGGCCGTGGTCGGTCGTTACGTGCTGACGCCGCGCATCTTCCATCACCTGCAACAGGTGCGCGCCGGAGCCGGCGGCGAGATCCAGCTCACCGATGCCATCTCGGCGCTGCTGGCCGAGCAGCAGGTGCTGGCCTACCGCTACGCCGGGGTGCGTTACGATTGCGGTTCCAAGCTGGGCTATTTGCGCGCCACCGTCGAATATGCCTTGCGTCACCCCGAGGTGGGCAAGGAGTTCGCTGACTATTTGCGGACCCTGCATCCGCTCCAGCCGCTGCCATGATCCGTACCGGGACACGCTTGCCATGAAACCTGCGAACGCCGACCTGCATTGCCACTCGACCGTTTCCGACGGAACCCTGTCGCCCACGGCGCTGGTGCAACGCGCCGCGGCCAATGGCGTCGATCTGCTGGCGCTGACCGACCATGACGAGGTCGGCGGCCTTGATGAGGCGCGGCTGGCGGCGGACGCCCTGGGTTTGCGCTTCGTCGCCGGCACCGAGATCTCGGTGTCCTGGGGCGACGACC
>CAYYHO010000150.1:0-4796 GCA_964471725.1 uncultured Methyloversatilis sp.
GAAGTAGCCCAGCGAAATGTATTGCCAGATGTCGCGGTCGGCGTCGATGAGTATCGTGTTGCAACGCGCGATGGCGTCGAACAGTTCGGCCATCGCGTCGTGCGGCTCGATCTGGATGGTGTAGGGATTGAACTCGAGGCCCAGCGACTCGATGAAGCGGCGCGCGATGCCCTCCCAGTCGAGTTCCGGATAGGCGGACAGGTGGGCGTTGTAGTTGCCGACCGCGCCGTTGAACTTGGCGAGCATCTTCACGCCGGCGATGCGTTCGCGCGCGCGCAGCAGGCGAGCGGCGACGTTCGCCATTTCCTTGCCGAGCGTGGTCGGGCTGGCCGGCTGGCCATGGGTGCGCGCCAGCAGCGGCAGGTCGGCCAGGTCATGGGCCAACGTGCGGAAGCGCTCGATGACGCGATCCAGTCCCGGCAGCAGGATGGCATCGCGCGCTTCGCCGAGCATCAGGGCGTGAGAGGCGTTGTTGATGTCTTCCGAAGTGCAGCCGAAATGGATGAACTCGGCGACCTGCATGACCTCGGCGTTGTTCTTGAAGCGCTCCTTGAGCCAGTACTCGACCGCCTTGACGTCGTGGTTGGTGACGGCCTCGATCTGCTTGACGGCGGCGGCGTCGCTCACCGCAAAACCGGAAACCACCAGATCGAGCTCGGCGCGGGTTTCGGCCGAGAACGCCGGCACCTCGGCAATCAGCGGTTCGGCGGCGAGCGCCATGAGCCATTCGATCTCGACGCGGATGCGGTTGCGGATCAAGCCGAACTCGGAAAAATGCAGGCGCAGGGGTTCGACCTTGGCGGCATAGCGGCCATCGAGCGGGGAAAGCGCCGTCAGGGCGCCCAGGTTTGCGGGGGTCATGTCAGTCGGAAAACGATCAGGGGCCAAAAGAGGGGCCAAAAGGATTCGGAATTCGCATTTTATCAGGCGCGCCTCCGCGATTAGTCGAGACAGGTATAGTGACCGGATGGACATCCAGCTGGTCGCCCATCCGCACTGCCCCGAGGCTGACAGGCTGCAGAAAGCCGTCGTCACCGCCATGCAGGCGCTCGGCATGCGGCCAGAAGCCCCCGCGCGCATCGCTGTGGACTCCCTGCTCACCGGGCCGCAACTCTTCGTGGCGGGCAACGACATCCGCCCCTGCTTCCCGACTCCGAAAGGCAAGCCCTGTCCGGTCTGCGAGACGCTGCACGACTCCCCGGACAGCGAGCTGATCCGCTGGCATCTGGCCAAGCAGCTTGGCCGCAAGACCGTGCTGTTCATCTGCACCGGCAATGCAGTGCGCTCGCAGATGGCCGAGGCCATCACCAATCACATGCTGGGCGACAGATGGGCCGCCTTTTCCGGGGGCATCTTTCCGATGCCGCCCTGGAAGCCGATCGTGAAGGTGCTCAAGGAAATCGGGGTTGAATTGGTCGACTGCCGGGCCAAGTTCATCGAACTGTTCTTCCATTGCGAATTCGATGTCATCGTCTCGCTCTGTTCGAACGGCGACGACTTCTGCACCGCCTTTCCGGGCGGCGGGAAACGCGAATACATGCCTTTCGACGATCCGCTGACCAGCCCCTTCTTCGGCATCGGCGACCTGGCGCGGACACGCGACCTGCGTGATGACATGATCGGGCGCATCTGCCCCTACCTGGGAGGTTTCCCATGAGCCTGTTGGACATCTTCGGCGCGCAGGGCTCGACTGCCCTCGCCCCCGCCGATGCCGAGCACAGCGTCAAATACCAGCACTTCCGCACCCTGCTCAACCATAACCACGACGCCCTGCATCTGATGGCCGAACTGGAGCAGATCTACTTCAGCGGCCGCCCCTTCGACATCGGCGCCGTCAAGCGCCACTATGCACGCCTGTTCGAACATGTGCTGGGCCTCGCCACCGCCCTCAACGAACTTTCCGGCGGCCACCATGCGGGGTTGCCCGCCGTCTGCCGCAGCATCGATGCCGCCATCTCCGCTGCCCTCAAGCCCCGGCCGGTCAGCCCCTGCTCGGAGATGATCCTGCCGCTGGAGCAGGTCGGCGCCGACATGCTGTCGCTCGCCGGGGGCAAGGCCATCAACCTGGCGATCATGAAAAACGAGCTGGGGTTGCCGGTCCCCGACGGCTTCATCGTCACCGCGGGGGCAACCGCCCGCTTCCTCGCCGCGAGCGGCTGCCTGGAGCAGGCCCGGGAGGAACTGGCCGCCGTGGCGCCGGAGGACCTCGCCGGACTCGAAGCCTGCAGCGCGGCGATCCGCCAGCGGATCATTGACGCGACGGTGCCTGCGGAAATCGCCAGCCTGATATTCGCGGCCTACGAGGAACTTGAAGCCAAGACGCGCAGCGGGATCCGCATCGCGGTCAGGAGCAGCGCCATCGGCGAGGACGGCAGCGCGGCGACGTTTGCCGGCCAGTACGCGACCGTATTGAACGTCACCCGCGCCGGGCTCCTCGATGCCTTCAAGCAGGTCGTCGCGAGCAAGTATTCGCCGCGCGCCATCGCGTACCGGCAGATGCTCGGCCTGGAAGACGAGGACACGCCGATGTGCGTCATCGGGCTGGAGATGGTCGATGCCCAGGCCAGCGGCGTGATGTACACCATCGACCCGCTCAGCCTCGATCCGGATCACGTCAAGATCAGTTCGCTCTGGGGTCTCGGCGAGCAACTGGTCGGCGGCGATGCGGCCGCCGATTCCTTCCTGGTGCACAAACAAAGCGGCGCCATCGGCGAGCGCCAGATCGCGCAGAAAGCGGCCCGGCTGATTCCGCTCGCCGACGGCGGCACGCGGCTGGAGGACATTGGCGCGGACCAGCAGGGGCATGCGTCCCTGACGGACGCGACGCTGCGCAGGCTGAGCGCCGGCGGCGTGGCGATCGAGAATCGTTACCGGATGACCCAGGACATCGAATGGGCCATCGACGCGGATGACCGCCTGTATTTTCTCCAGGCGCGGCCCCTGTATCTGGAAACGAAGGCGCACGAGCAACCCATCGAGGACCTTGCCGGCCTCGAGAACCTCATCTCCGCCGGCGTCGCCGCCTCCCATGGCGCCGCCTGCGGCGAGGTATTCGTGGCCAGGGACGAACACAATCTGGCGGCCATCCCGGACCATGCCATCCTGGTCACCCGCACGGCATCGCCGAGCTACGCCGCCGTGATGGGACGCATCGGCGGCCTCGTCACCGACGTCGGCAGCATTACCAGCCATCTCGCGTCCGTGGCGCGCGAATTCGGCATCCCGGCCATCGTCAATGCCGGCAATGCCACGGCCATCCTCGGCATGGGCGAAACGGTCACCCTGCTCGCGGAAGCCCGGGTAGGCATCTATCGCGGCCGCGTCGAGCAACTCGAACACCGCATGCGGCCGGGCAGGAAGCCGATCGTCAACAGCCCGCTGCATGCCAAGCTGAGAACCCTGCTCGACCACGTTTCGCCGCTCAACCTGACCAGCGTCGATGACCCCGCCTTCAGCGTCGCCGGCTGCAAGACCTTCCATGACGTGATCCGTTTCTGCCACGAGCATTCGATGCGCGAAATGTTCGGCATCGCGGCGGAAGCCGAGGGCGCGCGGGCCTCGATCAAGCTGGTTTCGCACCTCCCGCTGGTGGTGTACGTCATCGACCTCGGCGGCGGCCTGCACGCCAGCAACAAGCGTCGCGGCGGCGCCACGCCGGACGACATCGCCTCCCTGCCGATGAAGGCCTTGTGGGCGGGATTCACCCATCCCGGCGTTACCTGGTCGGGTACCGTCAATTTCGATGCCGGCAGCTTCATGACCATCATGGCCTCGATCGCCACCTCGGAACTCGGTCCGGCGCCGGGTGGCGACAGCTATGCGCTGCTGTCCAGGGATTACATGAACTTCAGCGCCAAGTTCGGCTATCACTTTGCGACCGTCGATGCCTTGTGCGGCGACGAGCCCAACCACAATTACGTGTCGGTGCAGTTTGCCGGCGGCGCCGGCAACTACTTCGGCCGCTCGCTGCGCATCCAGTTCATCGGCAACGTGCTCGAGAAATTCGGTTTCCAGGTTTCGCTGCAGGGCGACCTGCTCGAAGCCTCGTTCAACCGGCACGACCAGCAGGCCACCCGGGAAGCGCTCGACCGACTGGGGCGCCTGCTGGCCACCAGCCGCCTGCTCGACATGACCCTGTCGAACCAGGATTCGGTCGACAAGTTCACCGCCGCGTTCCTGGCCGGCGACTACGACCTCCTGCGCCCGCGCGGCGCGGATCAGCCGCAGGATTTCTATACCCAGCTGGGGCACTGGCAAACGCGTTCCGCCGGCGGCGAGAAGTATCTGTACCAGAACGGCCGCGCCTGGCAAAAGCCGGTGTCCGGAGCCATCACGGGACTCATCGGCAAGACCATCGGCAGTTCCTACCATGAGTTTCTCGACACCATCGGCGCCTATTACTACTTTCCGCTGGCCATCGCCAAGCACAGCGCGATGGGCAACGGCCGCATCCGGGTGATGGTCAAGCCGGACAGCGGCAATGTCGACCGGGCGGGCGGCATCGTCTTCGGCCTCAGGAATGCGGCGAATTATTTCGTGTTCAGGATCAACGCGCTGGAAGACAACGCCATCCTGTTCGAGTTCGTCAACAACAAGCGCTACGAACGCAAGAACAGCTATCACGTCATCGACGCCAAGACCTGGTATTCACTCCAGGTGGAAGTGGCGAACGCGGCCGTGAAATGCCTGGTCAATGACCAGCTGCTCATCGAGTTCGACGCCGGGCGCACGGTGAAAGGACACGTCGGCCTGTGGACCAAGGCGGACTCGGTCACCTGGTTCGGCCCCCTGTCGGT
>CAYYHO010000151.1:0-4778 GCA_964471725.1 uncultured Methyloversatilis sp.
CACCGGGCCGGAGGTCTGGCGCAGATTGACGCCCATCTCGTGGGCGACGATGTGGGCCAGCGTGGTCTTGCCCAGCCCCGGGGGGCCGAACAGCAGCACGTGGTCGAGCGCTTCCTCCCGGCGCCGGGCGGCGCCGATGAAGATCTCGAACTGGCTGCGGATTTTCTGCTGGCCGACGTATTCGGCCAGACGCTTGGGCCGCAGGGCGCGTTCGAGTGCGTCTTCCTGCGGCGAGGCGCTGGCGCCTGTCATCAGCCGGCCGGCGAGCGGATCGGTCTCGATCATGGCTGCCGTCCCTCCGCGGGGGCTTCCGACCAGCCTTTCGCCAGCGTCAGCGCCAGTGCGAGGATGACCGGGCCGAGGAAGATGCCGACGAAACCGAAGGCGAGGATGCCACCGAAGACGCCGAGGGCGATGAGCAGGATCGGCAGGCTCGACGTGCGGCTGATGAGGATCGGCTTGAGGAAGTTGTCGACGCTGCTGATGACGGCGACGCCCCACACCACCATGAAGATCGCCATGCCGGTTGCGCCCTGGTTGTACAGCCACCAGGCGGCGCCGCCCCAGATCAGCGGCGGGCCGACCGGCACCATCGACAGGAAGAAGACCGCGGCGCTCAGCAGCAGCGGCCCCGGCACGCCGGCGATGAGGAAGCCGACCAGCGCCAGCAGCGCCTGCGTGGCCGCCGTGCCGACGATGCCGATCATCACGCCCATGATGGTGGAGCGCGCCAGGGTCAGCATGCGCTGGCCGAGTTCGGCGCCGACCTTTTCGGCGAGGCGGTCGAGGTGGGCGGCCAGGGCGCGGCCGTCGCGGTAGAAGAAGAAGGCGATAAAAACGACCAGGATCAGTTCCAGCAGTCCCTGTCCGATCAGGCGCACGGAGGCGAGCAGGAGCTGGCGCGTCGGCTCGAACAGCTGCTGGCCGAGGCGGGCGAGGTCGGCCTGGTTGGCGGCGAGGTTGCGCCAGTAGCTTTCGAGATGCTCGCCCAGCAGCGGAATGCCGCCCAGCCAAACAGGGGGTGACCAGTCGCCCTCGGCGAACCAGGGCCGCAGCAGCGCCAGCAGCCGGGTGACGCCGTCGGCGAGATTGGCGGCCAGGTAGGACATCGGCAGCAGCACGGCGGCGGCCAGCAGCAGGGTGGTCAGGGTGGCCGCCAGGGCGGTGCGCCCTTTGACCCGCGTCTCGATCCAGGCGAACAGCGGCCAGGTGGACAGGCAGAGGATCGCGGCGAACATCAGCGCGGCCATGAACGGCGCCAGCACCCAGAAAGCGCCGATGATGATCAGCGCGACCAGGGCGATGCGGGCGTAGGCGCGGGTGGTTTCGTTCATGTCCGGCGGCGATTTTACCCCTGCTATCGCGGGTCAGCCGGCAGGCGGGAGCGGCTGCCGGATATGCAGGGTCTTTTCCACCGTGGCGATCACGGCGCCGGCGGCATCGACGATATCCACCGGCCAGGTCGGCTCGTATTTTTCGCCGCCGGCGGTCGCCGCCAGTACTTCGGCGATGTGCGCATCGTCAAGGGTGAACTGCGCGAAGACGTTGCCGCGCCCCGGTGTGCGGAAGCGGATCGCCGCCGCCTTGTCCCAGACCCGATAGCCGCGCGGCAGGTTGTGCAGCAGCATCAGGGCATAGAACGGGTCGGTCATCGAGAACAGCGAGCCGCCGTACTGGGTGCCGAAATAGTTGCGATTGAGCAGGCCGAGGCGCAGGCGCACCGTGATGCGCCGGTAATCGGGCGCGATTTCGAGCACATGGATGCCGGCGCCGACGAAGGGCGGCCACAGGTTCATGCCGAAACGCAGCAGGCCGGCGGACAGCCGCAGGCGGCTGAGGAAGCCCTGGGACATGTCGTTCTCAGCCCTTGCCGAGCAGCTTGAGCGCTTGGCGGATGCCGCTGGCAACGTCGCAGCCGGGCGGCAGCGACTTCATGGCGCCGAGCGCCTCGCGTTCGCTGTAGCCGAGCGCCAGCAGGGCATTGAGGATGTCGCTGGCCGCGTCGGACGGTGCCGTTCCGCCAGCGCCGACTTTTACCGCGCCGCCCGCGGCCAGCGGCAGCTTGCCCTTGAGTTCGAGCAGCAGCCGCTCGGCGGTTTTCTTGCCGATGCCGGGAATCTTCACCAGCCGTCCGGTTTCCTGCAGCGCCACGGCCTGGGCGAGTTCGCCCACCGAGAGGCCCGATAGCACTGCCAGCGCCATGCGTGCGCCGATGCCGGAAATCTTCAGCAGCTGGCGGAACAGGGCCCGTTCGGCCTCGGTCAGGAAGCCGAACAGCAGGTGGGCGTCCTCGCGCACCACCAGGTGGGTGACGAGCGTTACCGGCTCGCCGCTGGCGGGCAGGTGGTAGAAGGTGCTCATTGGCACGTCGAGCTCGTAGCCGAGGCCGCCCACATCGACAAGAATCTGCGGCGGATTCTTTTCCAGCAGCGTTCCGGAAATTCGACCAATCATATAAGCCTGCCGTTTCTGACGCGGAAGCCGCGTGTCGCGATGTTACCGAGCCCTTGGCCGCCGTGCGCATGGCAGATCGCGCAGGCCAGCGCGTCGGCGGCGTCGGCCGAGGGTTCGCCGGGCAACTGCAGCAGGCGCGTGACCATGTGGCCGACCTGCTCCTTGGCCGCCTTGCCGTGGCCGACCACGGCCTGCTTGATCTGCAGGGCGGTGTATTCGGCCACCGGCAAGCCGGCCAGCACCAGGGCGGCAATCGCCGCGCCGCGCGCCTGGCCGAGCAGCAGCGTCGATTGCGGGTTGACGTTGACGAAGACCTTCTCGATGGCCGCTTCGTTGGGCGCGTGGCTGGCGATCACTTCGCCGATGCCATCGAGCAGGGTCTTGATGCGCTGCGGCAGCGCGTCCTTTTCGTTGCTCTTGATGCAGCCGCTGGTCACGTAGGCCAGCTGCTGGCCGGTCTTTTCGATCACCCCGAAGCCGGTGATGCGCAAGCCGGGGTCGATGCCGATGATGCGGAGGGAGGCGGCGGAGTTCATCGCCGCGAAAGATACACGCCCCAGACGGCGAGCGCCATGCCGAGAAGGGCGAGGCCGCCCAGCGTCTCGCCGAACAGCAGCCAGGCCAGCAGGGCCGTGGTCGGCGGCGTCAGGTAGAACAGGCTGGCGACATTTACCGCGCTGCCGTGGCGGATCAGCCAGTTGAGCAACGAGATCGCGCCGACCGAGAGCACCAGCACCAGCCAGCCCAGCGCGAAGACGAACTCGCCGGTCCAGTCGATCTGTACGCCGCCCTGCGCCCAGACGATGAGGCCCGTCACGAGGGCGGTCGGCAGGAACTGCGCGACCGCGCCGCTGCGCCAGTCGAAGTGCGGCGCAAATTTCTTCTGGTACAGCGTGCCGGCGGTGATGCCGACGAGCGCCATGAAGACCGGCCACAGCGCGTCGAGGCCGAAACCGCTGCCGAGCTTGTGGGCGACGACCAGCGCCACGCCGATGAAGCCGAGCACCAGGCCGGCCCACTGGCGCGGCAGCACGCTCTCGCCGAGCAGGCGGCCGGCGAGGGTGGCGGTGAGCAGCGGCTGCATGCCGACGACGAGGCTGGCGACGCCTGCCGGCAGGCCGGCGCCGATGGCCATGAAGACGCCGCTCAGGTAGAGCCCGTGCACCATCAGGCCGCCGACGCCGATGTGCAGCCAGTGCCGCCGGTCGTGCGGCCATGGGGCGCGCAGCAGCAGGGCGAGGCTCGCCATCAGGGCGATGACCAGCAGGTAGCGGACGAACAGGAAGCTCAGCGGCGCCGCATGCGGCAGCCCGAACTTCGCGCCGAGGAAACCGGTGCTCCAGAGGAGCACGAAGAGAAATGGCGCCGCTTTGGCAAGCATGGCTTAGCCCGCCCCCCTTCTCCCCCCTCGCGGGGGGTTCCCTTTTGCGCGCTGCGCGCAAATATGACGGGGCGCTGCGTGGGTACTTCCGAGCGGTTTGCGCCTGGCGGCGCGTGCCGCGTTGCCTTGGGGCGGCCCGGCGGCAACGCTGTTGCAGTTCACTTTGACAAGCTACTCGTCGATGACTGCCGTGGTGTACACCGCCTGCACGTCGTCGAGCCCGTCGAGGGCATCGAGCAGTTTCTGCATCCTGGCGCCGTCTTCGCCGGCGAATTCGGTTTCGTTGAGCGGTTTCATCGTCACCTCGGCGTACTCGGGCCTGAAGCCGGCGCCTTCGAGCGCCTCCTTGACGGCAATGAAGTCGCCGGGCGCGGTGATGACCTCGATCGAGCCGTCGTCATTGCCGGCCACATCTTCGGCGCCGGCCTCGATGGCGGCGTCCATCAGGCCGGCCTCGTCGGTGCCGGGGGCAAAGACGAGCTGGCCGCAGTGCTTGAACATGAAGGCGACACTGCCGTCGGTGCCCATGTTGCCGCCGTGCTTGGCGAAGGCATGGCGCACCTCGGCGACGGTGCGCACGCGATTGTCGGTGAGGCAGTCGACCATCACGGCGGCGCCATTGAGGCCATAGCCTTCGTAGCGGATTTCCTCGTAATTGACGCCCTCGAGTTCGCCGGTGCCCTTCTTGATGGCGTTCTCGATCTTGTCCTTGGGCATGTTGACCGCCTTGGCCTTGTCGACCGCGAGACGCAGGCGCGGGTTGAAGCCGGGGTCGCCGCCGCCCATCTTGGCCGCGACGGTGATCTCCTTGGCGATGCGCGAGAAGGCCGCGCCGCGCTTCTCGTCCTGGCGGCCCTTGCGGTGCTGGATGTTGGCCCATTTGGAATGTCCGGCCATAATCGGTGATCCTTGCGTTGCTAGAATGGAGGCCGGCAATTTTAGC
>CAYYHO010000152.1:0-4758 GCA_964471725.1 uncultured Methyloversatilis sp.
CCGCCGGCGCTCAAACTCGGCTCCGGTGGAAAACACGTCCTCAAGCGCATCGCGCGCGGCCTGCTGCCCGACAGCGTGATCGACCGGCCGAAGGGCTACTTCCCGATGCCGGCGCTGAAGTTCGTGCGCGGCGAATTCCTCGACTTCATGCGCGGCATCCTCGACTCGGCCGCCTGCCGCCAGCGCGGCATCTACCAGCGCGCCTACGTCGACAAGCTGCTCGCCGAACCGGACCAGCACCTGACGCGCATCCAGGGCAGCAAGCTGTGGCACCTGGCGCTGCTGGAGCTGTGGCTGCAGCGGAATGTGGATGGTGCAGGGTGAAAAGTCGGCGTTGGTGGGACGGCTAACGGCCAGAAACGGAAATAGAAGCTCATGCCGAAAAGCGGTCGATGAGTGTACGATGCTGTTCGTTTCCAGAACGCAGTGGCGACTGGGCCTGACTAATCCTCCAGCCAATCTGCCAGACCGAGATTCCAGGCGCTTACGGCTCCGATCCGACAACATCGAGAAATAGAGGTTATTCCTTGCATTCGTTACAAATGTCTCTTGCGTTGCCGAAGCCGGCCAGCACTTCCAGAACAGCCTTGGCAGCCATGGATTTATTGGCATCGAGTACGGATGCAGATTCGCGAGGTGCTGTTTTTACCCGCCGTGAGGTCGTGGATTTCATTCTCGACCTGGCTGGCTACACCGAGGATCAACCGCTCCACGAAAGGCGACTGTTGGAGCCCTCATTTGGCGGCGGCGATTTCCTGCTTCCGGTCATCGAGCGGCTACTGGGCGCATGGCGGACGGCGCGGCCGAACGGGTCCGCGCTCGACGATCTGAGCAACGCGATCAGGGCTACCGAACTGCATCGCGAGACCTTCCGCAGCACCTACGCAGACATTATTGCACTGCTCCAGCGGGAGGGAATGGGGGAAAACACCGCGACCGTGTTGGCTGACCGTTGGCTGACCCAGGGCGATTTCCTGTTGGCACCGCTGGAGGGGGAATTCGACTTCGTGGTTGGCAATCCCCCCTATGTTCGCCAGGAACTGATACCAGCCCCGCTGCTGACCGAGTATCGCAGTCGCTATCAGACAATGTACGACCGGGCCGACATTTACATTCCCTTCATCGAGCGATCGCTTTCGGTCTTGTCGGAGGGCGGCAGCCTGGGATTCATCTGCGCGGATCGCTGGATGAAAAACCGCTACGGCGGGCCGCTCCGGAGTTTCGTGGCAGCACGGTTCCATCTGAAAGTCTTCGTCGACATGGTGGATACGCATGCTTTCCACTCCGACGTTATTGCCTATCCCGCCATCACCATCATCAGCCGCGAAGCACCAGGGGCAACGCGCATTGCACATCGTCCGGCCATAGATCGGACGACGCTGGCCGCTGTGGCGGATTTGCTGCGTGCCCCGAAGTTGCCGAAAGACACCGGCGCGGTGCGCGAACTCGCCTGCGTCGCCAATGGCTCCGAGCCTTGGTTGTTGGAATCGTCCGTTCAGATGGCGGTTATTCGCCGCCTGGAACGATGCTTTCCTTCGCTTGAAGAGGTGGGATGCAAGGTCGGCATCGGCGTCGCGACCGGCGCGGACAAGGCATTCATCGGCGACTTCGATGCGCTCGATGTCGAGCCAGACCGGAAGCTGCCGCTGGCGACGACGAAGGACATCATGTCGGGCGAGGTGAAGTGGCGCGGACAAGGTGTCATCAACCCGTTTGCCGAATCGGGCGGGCTGGTTGATCTCGACGCGTATCCGCGTTTGCGACGCTACCTAGAGGCGCGACGGGAGACAATCGCGGGACGTCACTGCGCGCAAAAGGTACCCGCCAATTGGTATCGAACGATCGATCGCATCACTCCGGCGCTTGCCGCGAAGCCGAAGCTCCTGATCCCCGACATCAAAGGGGAAGCGCATATCGTTTTCGAGGGTGGCGAACTGTATCCCCACCATAACCTCTACTACGTCACATCCGAAGACTGGGATTTGCGGGCCTTGCAGGCCGTGTTGCTGTCCGCTGTCACGCGCCTTTTCGTGGCGACCTATTCAACGAAGATGCGAGGTGGATTCTTGCGCTTCCAGGCGCAGTACCTGCGCCGCATCCGCGTTCCGCGCTGGACGGACGTTCCAGAACCGCTGCGCCAGGAACTGGCCGAGGCTGCGGCCAAGCGAAACATACAAGCCTGCAACCGCGCCGTATTCAGACTCTATGGCTTCAGCCATGATGAACAATCCGCCCTTGGAGGTAATAGGGAATAAATGGCGCTTGATCTCGTCAAGTACGAACGTAAAGCACGTGAAGCCGTCAAGGCTTTTTGGGGCAATCGTGAAGCGGCACGACAAAGGCAGATCGTGTCGGGCAGGGCCGACCAAGGTGAGCGTGCAGGCGTAACCGCCGGAAAGAACATGGACGGCTTTCTGGCCTTGGTGCTCGACATCATCAAGGCCAATGGGCTGGCCAATGCGGAAATTCACCACAGCCGGGCAATGCTGACATTGCCCGGTTACTTCCGCCCGACGAAGCTGTGGGATCTCTTGGTGATCTACAAGGGGGAACTGATCGCCGCCATTGAGCTGAAAAGCCAAGTCGGTCCATCTTTTGGCAACAACTTCAACAACCGTACCGAGGAAGCCATCGGAACGGCACTTGACCTCTGGACTGCGTTTCGTGAAGAAGCATTTGGCAAGCAACCGCGGCCATTCGTCGGGTGGCTGATGATGGTAGAAGATGCCCCGGAGTCGCGCAGTCCTGTCCGCGACTCGTCTCCGCACTTTCCTGTATTCGAGACGTTTAAGGGAGCGTCCTATCTCAATCGATATGACATGCTGTGCCAGCGTTTGGTGCAAGAGCAGCTGTATACGACTGCCGCAGTTATTGCGTCGGAGCGGTCTGCTGTAGATTCGGGCGCTTTCACGAATCTTTCATCGATGACAAGCCTGAAAACATTTGTCACGGCGCTTGCCGGGCATGCTGCTTCATCGGCGGCCAGGCTTGGATAGGGAACAGCAGCCTCAATGTTGAAAGGCTGTTTCCTTAGGCTGTGATTACTTCCGCTTAGGGTCGTAAGCAGTCGATGCAATCCAATAGTCGGCGCTGGTGGGACGGCGTCAACTAGTTCCCGGTCAGCCAATCAGAGATGTTGATCTGTCCGAGCTGGTGAGCGCGTAGCGCTGCAGTAGTCCAACGGCCGCTCAGGCGGCGTGCTTCGCGCGCTTGCGGATATCCGCAAGCAATTTCTCGAAGTATTCCGCGTCCGCTGCGCCGGCGTCCGGCGCCTGGGCGCCTTGCATAAGCAGGTCACGCAGGCGCATGCGGTCCTGATCGTGGCGGATCAGTTCGCACACGTATTCGCTGGCCGTGCCGTAGCCTGCCCCGGCGACCTGTCGCTCGACGAATTACTTCAGCACGTCCGGTAACGAGATGTTCATGGCGGCCATTGCCTGCTCCCTATCGGCAAATATGGCAAAAAAAGCATGGCATGAAGCCGCCGACGGAGCAAGGCGTTAGTGCCCGTTTTCGCCGTTTCGACAGCCGCCCCGCCCCTTATCATGGCGCCCACCATGGAACTCGTCGATCCGCGCACCTTCCTGCTGGTGGCCAACCTGCTCGGCATGCTCTGCGCGCTGGTGCTGTGGGTGCAGGCGCGCAGCTTTCCCGAAGACATCGCCGGCTTACGCGACTGGGCGCTGGCGGTGGTGCTGATCGGCTGCGCCTCCGGGCTGGCTTCCTTCCGCGGCGTGCTCCACGACGGCATCGCCATCGTGCTCGCCAGCGGCCTGCTGCTGTTCGGCCAGCTGCTGCTGGTCACCGGGCTGCAGCGCTTCTCCGGGCGGCGACCGGTGTGGCGGCCGACCGTCGACCTGATCGGCGCGGTGCTGCTGCTGATCGTCTGGCTGACTTTCGGCGCCTACAACTACCCGGCGCGCATCTTCGTCATGGCGCTGGCGCATGTCGGCTTCTTCGCCTACGGCGCGCTGCTCGCCTGGCGGGTGAAACCGGCCGGCTTCGGCAGCCGTTTCCTGACGGCGGCCTTCCTGCTCGGCGCGGCGGTGGCCGCCTGGCGGCTGGCCACGCTGTCGCTGGCTGCGGGGGCCTCCGATGCCGTGTTCGACCGCAACCTGATCCAGCAGATCTACCTCGGCATGTTTTCGCTCGGGGTGCTGGCCCTTTCGATCGGCTTCATTCTGTTGGCCAACGAGCGCCTGCGCGTCGAGCTGGAGTTCATGGCGACGCGCGATCCGATGACCGGCGCCTTCAACCGCCGCGCCTTCTTCAGCCAGGCCGCCGTCGAATGGGCCCGCCGCGCGCGTTCCGGGCGGCCTCTGGCGGTGATCACCGCGGACATCGATTTCTTCAAGAAGGTCAATGACCAGCACGGCCACCACACCGGCGACCTGGTGATCAAGGATTTCGCCCGCCGCGCCGCCCAGCAGCTGCGCCTGCCGGACATCCTGGCGCGTTTCGGCGGCGAGGAGTTCGTCATCCTGCTGCCCGATACCGGCCGCGCCGAGGCGGCCAGCGTCGCCGAACGCATCCGCAAGGAAATCGCGGCGCACCCCGACAGGAAGCTGCCGCGCTACACCGTGAGCCTCGGCGTCGCGGTCACCCAGGGCGAGCCCGGCCAGGCTGCGGACATCGAGGCGCTGATCGCCGCGGCCGACGCGGCGCTCTACCGCGCCAAACAGGGCGGCCGCAACCGGGTGGTCAGTTGACGCCCGTCGGGCGGGGCCTGCGGCCGCGCTGATAAAATTCGCTGCCCAC
>CAYYHO010000153.1:0-4741 GCA_964471725.1 uncultured Methyloversatilis sp.
GCCGGAAAACAGCAGGATGATGTTCCAGGGCAGTTCCTCGAGATCCTGCACCTTCAGCACGCCGAAGATGAAGAACATCAGCGTGGAGGTGAGCATCAACGCCGCCCGGTCGATGGACTTGAGCGCCGGCACGGCCGATTGCATGGCCATCAGCAGTACGACAAACGCGACGCAGACGAGTACGAAGATTTCGTTCCTGGTGATCGGGCCGAGGCTGCGCGACAGCTTGGCGACTTTCGCGCGCAGGCCGGGGATCGTCGCCTTGGAGGGCTTGAAGACGATCGAGAGGTAGAGCCAGATCAGGAACACCATGAGCCAGCCGATGATCACCATGAAATAGGACAGTTCGAAGAAGGTGACCTGCCGGCCGGTGAATTCGGCGAACATGCTGGCGGCCGCCGGCCCGCGCGCGGCGCCCAGGAAGGTGATGATGCTGCCTGCCCCCGCAGCCCAGGCCATGCCCATGAAGAGGGATTTGCCGAAGCGCGATGCGCCCTGGTCTTCCTTGTAAAGCGCCAGCACGGCGAGCAGGATCGGGAACATCGTCGCCGCCACCGCGGTGTGGGCCATCAGGTGGGCGAGCGCCGCCGTGACGACGAGGCAGCCGAGCAGGATGGTGCGGGTGTTTTCGCCCGCAATAGCCAGCATCTTGTAGGCGATGCGTTTCGTCATGCCGGACTTGGTGAAGGCCATGCCGACGATCATCGAGCCGAAAATGAACATCACCGAGGGATCCATGAAATCGCGGAAGGCCTCCTTGGCCGGCCGGATCAGGAACAGGGCCTGGAATACGCCGATGGCAATGGCGGTGACGCCGATGGGAATCACCTCGAACACCCACCAGATGCCGGCCATCAGGAACAATCCGATGGCGGCCTTGCCTTCGGGCGAGAGGCTGAAGACCTTGCCGCCCGGGTCGATGGCGTCCGGCAGGGGGGGCATGAAATAGAAACCGAGAAAAATGCCCAGGCCGCCCAGCAGGGCAATCCACTTGGTCCAGTCGAATGGGGCTCCCTGCGCATCGATCTGTGCGACTTCACTCATGGCGCCACCTGTTCGCTGAGAACCTCGCTCGACACTTCGTCGAGCAGGTCGACCAGTCGCAAGACGCCGATCAACTGCTTGCCATCCTGCACCGGCAGGATGTTGGCGCCCAGGGTGGCGAAGAGAAACAATGCCTTGGTCAGCGGCTCGTCCGCCTTGATCGCAGTCGGGGCCGGGGTGACGTGGTTGCCGGCAATGATCTTGTGGGCCGAATGGCAGGCTTCGCAGGCATCGTCCTGCCACAGGGCGGCAAGGGAACTGAGGTCTTCTCCGGTACCCTGGAAGTGCGAGGTGGCTTTCAGGTAGTCGGGCATCAGGGCGCTCAGCATGTCCTTGAGACCGAGCATGCCGAGCAGGCGATCCTTTTCGTCGAGCACCAGGATGTTGCGGAACAACTCGGAGGCACCGCTGCTGGCCATCATCTTGGCAAACACATCGCGCAGTGTGGCGTCGCCGCGCACGTGCGGATAATTGACAAGTGGAACCATGAGTTCCCTGGCGGTGCCGTTGAGTGACATGAATAGCTCCTTGGAGGCAAGCGATCGGAAGGATGGATATGGGTCAGTCGCGCAGTCGGGTTGCAAGAGAATTGGTACGTGGCGGGGGCCTGAACGGGTCGTCTTCGTCAGCGTATTCGGGCCGCGAATAGATGGCTTCGAGAGCCTGCTCGGCGGTGGCGAAGAAACGTCGGCTGCCGACCTTGTCCCACAGGCCGGTAGAGCGCATGACGTCGATCACCTGCTTCTTGAGACCGGAAAAGAGCACCACGATGCCGTTCTCGTTCAGACGTTCGATAAGGTGGTGGACGACCTCCTCGCCGGAGGCGTCGATATCGTTGATGCCGTCGCCCACCACCAATACGTAGGGTGCGTCCGGATTGGCTGCCACGGCCTCCAGAATGGCATCCTCGAAGTAGGAGACATTGGCAAAATAGAGGCGGCCGTCGAAACGTACGGCGGTGATGACATCGGAAGCCGGCAAGTTATTCACTTTGGCGTCACGCAGCGTGCCATCCTTGAAGCGACCGAGGATGGCGACTCGTGGCGACATGGTGTGGTAGAGGTGCAGGATGATTGCCAGGGCCGCACCGATCATGATGCCCTTGTCGAGATGCGGCGCAAAGGCCAGGGTGGCGACGAAGGTCACGAATGCCGCAACGCCATCGCTGCGGCGCGCCAGCCAGGTGTGCTTGAGCGCGGCCGGGGTGATCAGCCCGGCCACCGCGAGCAGGATGATCACCGCCAGCACGGCCTTGGGCAGGTGATAGAGCAGCGGCGTCAGGAACAACAGGGTAACGGCGACAAAGAGCCCGTTGAATACCATGGCGAAGCCTGTTCTGGCGCCCGCCTGCAGGTTGATCGCCGAGCCGGTGAATGATCCGCAGGCCGGGTAGGCCTGGAAGAATGCGCCACCGATGTTGGAGAGGCCCTGGCCGATCAGTTCCTGGTTGGGGTCGACCCGCAGCTTGGACTGGGCAGCCATCGCCTTGGCCATGGAAATCGACTCCATGAATGCGACCAGCGAGATGATCAAAGCTGCCGACAGCAGCGAGAGGATGGCATCGACTCCCAGCTTGGGAATCCGGAAGGCGGGCAAACCATCCGGCACCTTGCCGATGACGTCGCCGCCGCCGACCAGATGCAGGGTGCCCTGTTCGATCTTCTTGATGTGCCACTGGCGGCCGTCGGTTTCCACTCCCTCCGGAACCTTGCCCTCCAGGTAGAGCATTGCCGGTTCATTCTCGGGTGACTTGGCTCGCTTGAGGTATATCTGCCGCAGTTGGCGCATGCGTTCCTTGTTCTGCTGTTCGGCGGACGCCAGTTCAATGCGCAGCAGATCCACCTGGTGCGTCAGGTTGACGGCAGTGCGTTCGTAATGCTCCTTTTCGGCTTCGCGGAGTGCGGTCGAGCGGGTCAGGATGACCGTATTGAGGGCGGTGATTTGCTCGTCGGTCTGGATGTAGCCGGCAACGAAGTTGCGGGTGGCAACATCGACGATCTCTGCGGGGGTTCCTTTGGTTTTGTGCTCGTAACCGACGCCATAGCTGACCAGCGTGGTAATCGCCACGGCAATCAGCACGCTGGGCTTGGCCAGGTAGGCAATCTTTTTCAGCACCAGCATCAGCGCCAGGGCGAAAACGGACATGGCCAGCGTGGGCCAATGCGTCAGCGGCAGATAGCTGAGCATTTCCCAAATGTCCTTGAGGAAGAAATCGCTACGGCCCTTTGGAATGCCGAGCAGCATGTCGAGTTGCGACAGGGCGATGATGATCGCCGCCGCATTCATGAAGCCGAGAATGACCGGGTGTGACACGAAATTGACGATGGTGCCCAGCTTGAGCGCGCCGAGACCGAACTGGATGATGCCGACCATCAGGGTAAGCAGGAGCACCAGGCCGATGAAGTCCTCGCTCATCGGCGCCGCCAGTGGCACCACGGCGGCAGCCGTCATCAGCGAAACGATGGCCACCGGCCCCGTCGCCAGCTGCCGGCTGGAGCCCCACAGCGCGCCGATGATGGCGGGAATGAAGGCGGTATACAAACCGAAATAGACGGGCAGGCCGGCCAGTTGCGCGTAGGCCATGGCCTTGGGCACGAGCACCAGCGCGCCCGTGATGCCGGCGATCAGGTCGCCGCGCAGGATATATGAATTGACCGGGAACCAGGCAAGGAAGGGAAAGAAGCGCAGCAGCCAGTGCGGGGTGTGCATTAAGTCGTTACGGTCAGCGAAAGTGGAGAACCCAGGCCACCCAAATAAAATGAGGCAGGCATTTCTCCAAGCTACGGGGGTATTGCAAAATGTAGCTCGCTAGTATACCGCTGCCAAATAAATATTAGAAATCACTAATACTTTGCGCTCGATTGGCGCCATCTATAAAAGGCAGACGCTCAGGCACGCTCAGGCTTTATCCATTTCTTGGCGTTTCAATTTGCGCCAAGGCCCATCCGGTCGATGTCGAGAATTTGCGCCGCCACTCTCTTGCATATGGGCTTGACGCGGTGTAAAAAAGTACTTGCTGATGTCCATCTTCGCTAGGCGGCATGCATAAATTGTTTGGCGTTGCAGATTTGCCGAAGTGTTGCGATCTGCATCCACGGGATGGGGGTGCGCCGAAACGTCCGGGAGTTCATTTCAACGTCACTTGCAGAAAAATGAGTGGCTCCGCCAAGAATAAACGAGAACATATTAACAAGCTAATAACTATCAAGTAGTGCATGTTTCTGGATTGTCTTAAAGTCCGCTCGACCCGAATCAGATATCGGGGAAACCTACCGATTGCACAATAAGGAGGCTGGAATGGCCGTAAAGACCTACAACGCTGGCGTCAAGGAATACCGTCAGACTTACTGGATGCCCGAGTACGCTCCGCTGGATACCGACCTTTTGGCGGTGTTCAAGATCACCCCGCAGGCAGGCGTCGATCGTGAAGAGGCTGCCGCAGCCGTGGCTGCCGAATCATCCACGGGTACCTGGACTACTGTCTGGACCGATCTGCTGACCGACATGGATTACTACAAGGGACGTGCCTATCGCATTGAGGACGTGCCTGGCGACGATACCTGCTTCTATGCCTTCATCGCTTATCCGATCGATCTTTTCGAAGAAGGCTCGATGGTCAATGTGTTCACCTCGCTGGTGGGCAACGTGTTCGGCTTCAAGGCCGTGCGCGCCCTGCGTCTTGAGGACATCCGCTTCC
>CAYYHO010000154.1:0-240 GCA_964471725.1 uncultured Methyloversatilis sp.
CGCCATGACCAGCATCCGCGAGGAAATCCGCCGCATCGAGCGCGGCGAGTGGCCGGCGGACGACAACCCGCTGAAGAACGCCCCGCACACTCTGGCCGACATCATTGGCGGAGATGAAGGCGACTGGCAGCGCCCCTACAGCCGCAGCACGGCGGTCTTCCCGCTGCCCTGGGTGGCGGCCAACAAGTTCTGGCCGTCGGTGAATCGCATCGACGACGTCTGGGGCGACCGCAACCTGTT
>CAYYHO010000154.1:252-4703 GCA_964471725.1 uncultured Methyloversatilis sp.
GCGTTCCCATGGAAAACTATTGACCCCTCCCCCCGCCCCTTCCTGAGGAAGGGGTGACGGGTGTTCGCGGGCCTTGCCCGCTCCAAATTACTGGCCGTTCCTTCTCGGGGCGGCCCAGCGAAGGAACCGACATGTCCGATACCTATTTGATCCTCACCGTCATCGGCAACGACCGCCCCGGCCTCGTCGAAGAACTCGCCACCGCCGTCTCTGCGCACGAGGGCAACTGGCTCGAAGCCTCGCTGGCGCACCTGTCCGGCAAGTTCGCCGGCATCGTCAGGGTCGCCGTGGCCGCCGAAAAACTCGAGGCCCTCAAGGCCGCACTGGCGCAGCTGCGTGGCCTCAAGGTCAGCGCCGAGATCGCCCTTGAAGAAAAGTCGGCCCCGGCGGGACGGCGATTCACGCTCGAACTCGTCGGCCACGACCGCATCGGCATCGTGCGGGAAGTCTCGCAGGTGCTGGCGCGCCACGCCGTCAACGTCGAGGAACTCGCCACCCACACCAGCAGCGCGCCGATGTCGGCCGAGATCCTCTTCAACGCCCAGGCCGAACTGCTGGCCGCCCCCGACTTCGACGTGCGCGCGCTGAAGGCCGACCTGGAGCGCATCTCCAACGACCTGATGGTCGACATCAGCCTCGGGGAATCGCTCTGATGCCCATCTACCGGCTCGACGACCGGATTCCGCAACTCGATCCCTCGGTGTGGGTCGCCCCCAGCGCCACGGTGATCGGCCACGTGCTCCTCGCCGCCAACGTCAGCATCTGGTGGAACGCCGTGCTGCGCGGCGACAACGATCCGATCACCCTCGGCGAAAACACCAACATCCAGGACGGCTCGGTGCTGCACACCGACGAAGGCGTGCCGCTCACGCTCGGCCGCGACGTGACCGTCGGCCACAAGGTCATGCTGCATGGCTGCACGGTCGGCGACGGCGCGCTGATCGGCATGGGCAGCATCATCCTCAACGGCGCGGTGATCGGCAGGCAGTGCCTGATCGGCGCCGGCACGCTGATTCCCGAAGGCAAGGTGATCCCCGAGCGCTCGCTGGTGGTCGGCTCGCCCGGCCGGGTGATCCGCGAACTCGGCGACGCCCATCTGGCGATGATGGCCTACAGCGCGCAGCACTACGTCGAAAACGCCCGCCGCTACCGGCAGACGCTGGTCGAGCTGAGCGCCTGAGCGGCGCTCAGGCGCGCATCAACGGCCTGCGCCGCAGGACACCCAGCAGCGCGAACACGGCGAAGCCGAGCAGGACATGGGTGGCAGGCTCGGGCACGGCGCCTTGCGGAAGCGCATGGTCATGGGCGGGGAGATTCGCCACCGTCAGCGTGACGAAATCGCTGCCGTATCTTTCACCCACCAGATAACCATCCCCGGAACCCATCAGGGTACGGCCGCGCAGATCCGGCAGCGCAAAAGTCGTCCGGCCATCGCCGCCATACTGGGTGCCCAGCAGGGCAAACAGGGCCTCGTACTCGCTGATGGGCAACAACTGCCCATTGGCGATGGCCCACCCCAGGGGCGCATAATTGCCCGCAAACTCGACGATCTGTCCCAACGTCGGCAGCTCGGTATGAAAACCACTGCCAGAATCACGTGGAGGGAAAATGCCGTGCAGCGCGATGAGATAGTTCAATGCCAGCGCCGGCTGGTCGTTATTGACCGACGTGCCGCCACCCGTGCTGCCGGTGTCGGAACCGCCGGCGATCGCATGTGCATGAGTCGGCATCTGGCCGGGGGTCAGGGTGGTGATCGGCTCCCCGAACCGGAACCCCAGGGCATGCGTGGCATCCACCCCGACGGAAACGCGCCCGCGCAGGTCGGGCAGCGCAAACGTCGTGCGCCCATCGCCACCGTAGGTCGTACCGAGAATCGAGAACAAGGCTTCGTTTTCGACAATCGTCAGCAGACTGCCATCTGCTTCAGCCCATCCCGCCGGCGAAAAACTGCCGGCGAAGGTCGCCACCTGGCCCAGAAAAGCGGCACCTGCACCGCCTGACGGATAGATGCCCGAGGTGGCAATCAGCCGGCGCAGCGCCAGCGAGGGTTGCATGTTGTCGAAGGGCTGGTTGCTGCCCGTCATGCCGGTCTGCCCGCCCCCCGCCAGCGCATGGTCATGGGTGGGCAACTGCCCGCTGGTCAGCGCTACGCTGGCTGCACCCGTCGCAGCGCCCAGCGGCTGGACAGGAAGCCCGGGGCCGGAACCGGCCCCGATCGTCACCCGCCCAGCCAGATCGGGCAAACCGTATGTCGTGCGCCCATCGCCGCCATAGGTAGTGCCGAGCAGGCTGAAAAGGGCCGTGTTCTGGCCAATCATGAGCAATTGCCCTTGGGCAAGCTGGCTGTCGCCCGGAGAGAAATTGCCCGCAAAATTGTAGATGAAGCCCAGCGTCTCCCCCATCGCGGAACCGCCGCCACGGATCGGATAGATACCGGTGTACTGCACCGTCTGGGAAACCACCAAAGTGGGCATTCTATTGTCGAATGCCACGCCCCCTCCGGTCATCTCGGTTGTGAGCGGCAGCGCATGCACGCTGCTTAGCACCAGAGTGGAAATGGACGCCAACCCGGTGCGCAAAAGATATTGCTTCAGCCTTGAGTTTGCCATTGCCGCTCCCCTTTCATAACAAATGACATTTCAACAATGCACCGCCAGCCTTACGCAATAAACGGACCAAGCATGACTAATCGGAGCTTTGCACCAAACCGATTACGCAAAATGAGGAAAGTTGTAAAACTTTCCGACATGAGCTTCATCGAAAAGACGAAATGGCAGCGGTAAATGCACAAGTCCTGCCTGGAATGGAACAGGGCGCCGGAACAGCGCCCTGTTGGTACAGTGACTTGCTTGCCCGGGCGCGTTCAATCGCTATTTCTTTGGTCGATGTCCCGTACTATCTTCTGCCGCGCCCCGCGAAACCGCTAACTTGCGCGAGATTGATGTTAAATTGCCTCATTGGACTGTTTATCCGAATTCCGCCCCATTTCATGGCCAAGAGCTTCAGCAAACGTTTTCTTCCGCATCCAGACAAGATCAAGAACCATCGTCACCTGCGCTGGTTGGGTCCGGCGATACACGCACAGACTTTGTGGCAACTGAATCGCCGCTCGGTCGCGGGCGGCGTGGCCGTCGGCTTCTTTTTCGCCTTCATGCTGCCGATCGCCCAATTCATCGCCGCCGCCCTCGCCGCGATTTTCCTGCGCGTCAATCTGCCGGTGGCGCTGACCAGCACGCTGATCACCAATCCGTTCACCTTCGGCCCCTGGTACTACCTGGCCTACAAGATCGGCGCCCTGCTGTCCGGCGCTCCCGACGCGGCGCCGCCCACCGAAGCCCCGCTGGCGACGACCCATTCCGGCAGCATGGCAGGCGCCTTCTGGCAGGGATTCGATGGCCTGCTGGCGCTGGGCCAGCCGCTGCTGATCGGTCTCGTCGTGCTTGCCGTCGGTTCGGCCGCAGGCGGCTACCTGCTGGTCAACGCCTTCTGGCGCGGCGCCGCCTGGATGAGGCTGCGCCGTCGGCACCGGGCGCGTGCCGCTGCGCCACGAAATTGACACCCGGTTGCGCCAGCGCGCGCCCCTGCCAACTGCCTGTCAAGTAGCGCATGTCGCCCCCGCAAGCAGCATCCCCCCGTGATCGCGTCGACCACGCCCTCGCCGAGAACGTGGCGATCGAGCCTTACGATCCCGCCTGGCCGCAGCGCTTTGCCGAGGAGGCGGCGCATCTGCGCGCCACCCTGCCGACCGACCTGATCGGCCGCATCGAGCACTTCGGCAGCACCGCGGTCCCCGGCCTCGCCGCCAAGCCGATCATCGACATGCTGGTGGAAGTCCCCGACCTGAACCAGGTGCACAGCCGCATTGCACCGTTCCTGCAGGACCGCGGCTACGATTATTTCTGGCGTCTCAAGGAGAATCGCAGCGGACTGGCCTATACCTGGTTCATCAAGCGCGACACCTCTGGCCGGCGCACCCATCACGTGCATTTTCTGGAACCGCGCTCGCCCCACTGGGAGCGCCTGCTATTCCGCGACTACCTGATCGCAAACCCGCAAGTCGCCGCCGAGTATGCCGCCATCAAGCAGCGCGCCACCGCCGCTCACGCGGACGACCGCGCGGCCTTTGCCGAAGCCAAGGGTAAATTCATAGATCGGATCACTGCCGTGGCGAAAAACAAACTCGGCGCTGGCGGGACGGCGTGAAACCAGGCATCCCCGGCTGGGGGGCGGTGAGGGCCTCTTCAGCGGCACCTGCACGAAAATCTCGTCTTCCCTCCCGGGAAGTGCCGGCGAGTTTCTTGAAAATGTTTGGTCCTCTTCGACAGGCGCAGCCTGGGATGATTGATTCTGTGTCGACAAACTTTACACTCAAGCAAGGGCCATCATGACAGGCACCTGATTTAGAACCTATTTCAGTAGGCATGATTTCTGCCGATAAAGCTCCCATCACA
>CAYYHO010000155.1:0-4686 GCA_964471725.1 uncultured Methyloversatilis sp.
ACGCGACCTGTCCGATTTCGAAGGAAACGGACTACAAGAAGAATGCCTGCAAGGTCTGGAAGGCCTGACGACCGCCACGCATAGAGCAGCGGGAAGCGCGCCGGGGGGCGCGTTTCCCGCGATCCGATCATGACCGACAGCGAAACTCATGCCCAAGCTACGCGGCCCAAAGAGACGGCCCGGGGGTCTGCCCGCCGCCAGTTTCTGGTCGATTCCGCACGCATGGCGTGCGGCGTCGGCTTGCTGGGTCTCGGCCTCGGCCTGTACGCGAGGAACGCGACCGCGCTGCCCCCTGTCGCGCTGCGGCCTCCCGGCGCTCTTCCGGAGTCGGAATTTTCCGCAGCCTGCATCCGCTGCGGCCTGTGCGTGCGCGATTGCCCCTACCACATGCTGACCCTGGCCAAGCCGGAAGATCCGATGGCGACAGGGACGCCGTACTTCGTCGCCCGCCAGGCGCCCTGCGAGATGTGCGAGCACATCCCCTGCATCAAGGCCTGCCCGACCAATGCGCTCGACCACTCCCTGAAGGACATCGCCAAGGCAAGAATGGGATTGGCCGTGCTGGTCGATCAGGAAACCTGTCTCAACTACCTCGGCCTGCGCTGCGACATCTGTTATCGCGTCTGCCCGCTGCTCGACAAGGCGATCACCCTCGACCAGCAGTCCAATGCGCGCACCGGCGTCCATGCCCTGTTCATCCCCGTGGTGCATTCCGCAGCCTGCACCGGCTGCGGCCTGTGCGAGAAGGCCTGCCCGACGGAGATCGCGGCGATCAAGGTGTTCCCGCTTTACATGGCGAAGGGGCAATTGTCGGCCCATTACCGCCTGGGCTGGGTCGAGAAGGAAAAGGCCGGCGGCAGTCTGGTGACGCCCGATGTCGAACACCAGTACCACACGCCGGAAGGCCTGAAATACGATCACCGCTCCGGCAAGGTGATTCCGGATGTGCCGCCGGGTGCGGCGGCGCCGGATGCCGTCCCGCCAGCGCCGACTTTCAAAGCCTTGCAGGGGGACAGGTTATGAGCGCGTTCCCCCAAAGAATTGGCGCCGAGGCGATTGCCGAGAAGGGTTGGCTCGCTGCGCACCGGTGGCTGATCCTGCGCCGCAGCAGCCAGGTCGGCATCCTGCTGCTGTTCCTCGTCGGGCCCTGGTTCGGCTGGTGGATCGTCAAGGGCAACCTCAACTACAGCTACACCCTCGGGGTGTTGCCGCTGACCGATCCCTATCTGATCCTGCAAATGCTCGCCGCGGGGCAGACACCCGAACAACTGGCCTGGATCGGCGCCGCCATCGTGGTCGTGTTCTACCTGCTGGTCGGCGGCCGCGCCTATTGTTCCTGGGTCTGCCCGGTCAACCTGGTGAGCGACTTTGCCAATTGGCTGCGCATGCGGCTGGGACTGAAGGGCAGCGCGCATCTCGCCCGCACGGCGCGCTACTGGATCCTCGCGATGACCGTCATCGTGGCAGCCGTGACCGGCACCATCGCCTGGGAAATGTTCAATCCGGTATCGATGCTGCATCGCGGCCTGTTGTTCGGTATCGGCTTTGCCTGGGCGGTGATCCTCGCCGTCTTCCTGTTCGACCTGTTCGTCATGCGGCAGGGCTGGTGCGGCCACTGCTGCCCGGTGGGCGCTTTCTACAGCCTGCTCGGCAAGCTTGCCGTATTGCGCGTCCGCTTGCCGGAGCGGGCAGCCTGCAACGACTGCATGGACTGTTACGCCGTTTGCCCGGAACAGCAGGTGATTCGTCCTGCCCTGACCGGAATCAATGGCGCCCCGCCCATCGTCCTCGACGCCAACTGCACCAACTGCGGGCGCTGCATCGACGTCTGCTCGAAGGGCGTTTTCAGTTTCGGCAGCCGATTCAAGGCGTCCGTAGCCTATCCATCCACCCTTTCGGGTGCAAGCCAGTCCGCCCCGAAATGACCTGTTTCGTCTTTCTCTTTCCCTAGGAGGAGTTCCACCATGAAGAAGCCTGCCAGCCTAGCCCTTGCGACCCTGATTGCCTCGATTATCGGCTGCGCCTCCACGACCGGCCCGGTCCCGATGCGCGGCGCGGATGTCTCCGCTCCCGACCGTGCCCCGGTGGTGAAGAACTACTCGGAAAAGATGCCCGGCGTCGGACAGCCGAACCTGATCGCGCGCACGTTCATCAACCAGCCGCCCTTGGTGAACCACAGCATCGAGAAATATGTGCCGATCACCATGGAAGAGAACGCCTGCATCGAGTGCCACATTACCGACGAAATCCGCGGCCAGAAAGTGCCGAAGATGGGCGCCAGCCACTTTACCAGCGCCTTCACGCCGACACCCAAATCCGCCCGCCCGCAGGTTGCCATGGACCGCTTCCAGTGCGACACCTGCCATGTGCCCCAGGTCGATGCCAAGCCGCTGGTCGATAGCCTGTTCGTCGGCGCCGTCAAATAACCATTCCTGACAACCATTACCGGAGCCATCGCATGAAACAGTCGACCGCAGTATCCCTTTCCGCCATCGTCATCGCCTTCGCCGCAACGGCTTTCCCGACCAGCGCGCTGGCGCTGGATGTCGAGGCTGCCAAGGCGCTTGCCCAGCAAAACAATTGCCTGCAGTGCCATGGCATCAAGAAGGACAAGGACGGCCCGGCCTTCCTCAAGACCGCCGACAAGTATCGCGGCAAGGCCGGCGCCGAAGACGAGGTGATCAAGCACGTCACCTCGGGCAAGAAGGTCAAGCTGCCGGACGGCTCGACCGAGGATCACACCATCGTCAAGACCATGCCGCCCAAGGATGCGGCGCAGATCCGCAACCTGGCGAAATACATCCTGTCGATCCAGCCCTGATAACCTGAAGCACCATGGCGAACGAGGATTCAGGCAAACAGGGCTGGTGGGCCAGGTTGCGCAGGCCGAGCACCCGGTATTCGGTGCTCGGCCTGCTGCTGGCCGGCTTTTTCGGCGGCATCTTCTTCTGGGGTGGCTTCAATACCGGGATGGAAGCGACCAACACGATGAGCTTCTGCGTCAGCTGCCACGAAATGCGCGACAACGTGTACAAGGAATACCAGTACACCATCCACTACAGCAACCGCACCGGCGTGCGTGCGACCTGCTCCGATTGTCATGTGCCGAAGGACTGGACGCGCAAGATGATCCGCAAGGTGAAGGCCAGCTACGAGGTCTGGGGCAAAATCACCGGCAAGATCGATACCCCCGAGAAGTTCGAGCAGTTCCGGATGGAAATGGCGACGCGCGAATGGGACCGCATGAAGGCCAGCGACTCGATCGAGTGCCGCAACTGCCACAGCATGGAATCGATGAGCCCCGAGCGGCAGAAGAAAACCGCCAACAAGAAGCACGTCGAGGCCAGGCAGCAGGGCAAGACCTGCATCGATTGCCACAAGGGCATCGCCCACAAGCTGCCGAAGGGTTACAAGGATCCCAATCTAGAAGAAGAAGAGTAGTTCCGGTAGTTCCGCGCCACCCCCTTGGCGATAGCAATGCCGGTCCGGGCAGCCGCCCCGACCGGCATTTTTTTCGCGGGGTTTCAGCCCTGCCGTTCGGAGAGCAGCTTCTTCAGGCCGGCGGCGTCGCGGATCTGGATGTGTTTCTGGTGCACCGAGATGAGGCCTTCCTCGTTGAAGCGCGAGAAGGCGCGGCTGACGGTTTCCAGCTTGAGGCCGAGATAGGAGCCGATTTCGTTGCGCGTCATGCGCAGGTTGAACTCGGTGGGTGAATAGCCGCGCGCGGTGAAACGCTGGGAAAGATTGAGCAGGAACGCGGCGAGCCGTTCCTCGGCGCGCATCACCCCCAGCAGCATCATCACGCCGTGGTCGCGCACGATCTCGCGGCTCATCATCTTGTGGAAATGGTGCTGCAGTGCGGTGATTTCCCGCGAATACACCTCGAGGTCGGCGAAGGGGATCACGCACACTTCGCTGTCTTCGAGGGCGATCGCGTTGCAGGTATGCTTTTCGGAGCCGATGCCGTCCATGCCGAGCAGTTCGCCGGCCATCTGGAAGCCGGTGACCTGCTCGCGGCCATCCTCCAGCAGCACGTCGGTCTTGAAGAAGCCGGTCTTGATGGCGTAGATCGACTCGAAGGCCTCGCCGGCGCGGTAGAGGTGCTGGCCGCGCTGGATGCGCCGCCGCACCGCGACCAGCTGGTCGAGCTGGTCGAGCTCGCCGTCGCTCAGGTCCATGGGCAGGCACAGCTCGCGCAGGTTGCACTGCGAGCAGGCCTCGCGCAAGGCCGGCACCGACAGGGGGATCACCTTGGCGTGCATGCTCGTATGCCGTTTGGAACAGCGGGGGCTTTGATCTGTGTCAACGTGGCCCGGGCCCGCTTGCTGCATTCTGCACCTCTCGTCTGCGGGCGCGTATTGCCGTTCGCTCTGCTGTTGGGTTGTGCTGTCATCGTTTTGCCATTATCGAGTCGTGAGCCATTACCAAGAACTGATTTTCGATCCGCAGCTTATCCGTCGTTTCGATGTGAGCGGCCCACGCTACACGTCCTATCCGACGGCCGATCGCTTCGTCGAGGCCTTCGATGCCGCAGCCTACCGTTCCTGGCTGGGGCGGCGCACGATTGGCGGGATCGGCCGTGCCCTTTCATTATACTTTCACATCCCCTTTTGCAACACCATCTGCTACTACTGCGCCTGCAACAAGATCATCACCAAGGATCACGGGCGTTCCGCCAAGTACCTG
>CAYYHO010000156.1:0-1265 GCA_964471725.1 uncultured Methyloversatilis sp.
GCAACCCCTGCTCGACGAAGGGCAGGAAGGCATCCTGCTGCGCCTTGTTGAAACGATGCACCTCGTCGACGAACATCAGCGTGCCGCGCCCGCTGCGGGCCAGTGTCAGCTCGGCCTGCTCGACGGCGGCACGGATGTCCTTGACGCCCGAGAACACGGCGGACAGCGCGATGAATTCGGCATCGAAGGCATCCGCCATCAGGCGCGCCAGCGTGGTCTTGCCGACCCCCGGCGGCCCCCAGAGGATCATCGAGTGCGGCGTGCGCGATTCGAAGGCGAGGCGCAGGGGCTTGCCGGGACCGAGCAGGTGCTGCTGGCCGATCACCGCGTCGAGCGTGGCGGGACGCAGGCGTTCGGCCAGCGGCGCATGGGCCAGCCCCCCCGCCCGCTCGAACAGGTCAATGCTCACGACAGGCGCGACGGACGGGATACATCAGATCCCTTCACCTTTCCACTTGATCGAACAGCCGATGCCCGGAGTCTGCTCGCGCGGCCCAAGTCCGGTCCGCGCCACCTGCTGCATCGCCGCGAACAGCTCGCGCGGCGCATCGGCGGGCGCCGCCTCCTTGCGCGAAGCGTCGAGGCGGCCGCGGTACTGCAACTCCAGCTTGCCGTTGAAGCCGAAGAAGTCCGGTGTGCAGACGGCAGCGTAGGCCCGAGCGACTGCCTGCGTTGCGTCGAGCACGTACGGGAAGGGAAAGTCGTGGCTGTCGGCGATCCTGACCATGTTGTCCCACGAGTCTTCGGGATACTCGGCCGGATCGTTGCTCATGATGGCGATGCTGCCGATACCGAACGTCTTCAGTTCGCGCGTGTCGCGCACGATGCGGTCGAGCACCGCCTTGACATAGGGGCAGTGGTTGCAGATGAACATCACCAGCAGGCCTTGCGGCCCGCGTGCCGAGGCCAGCGTGTGGCGCCGGCCATCGACGCCGGGCAGGTCGAAGTCCTGTGCTGGCCAGCCGAAATTGCAGACGGGGGTCGGGGTGCTCACCATGGTTTTATCTCCTCTGCTTGCCTTCAATGATCATTCTGCCTTGCTGCCGCCTCTGGGGGTATCAAGCACCAGCCTGATCGGCACTTCGCCGTTCGCACTCTCGCCTTTTTCCGGAGGCAACTCCAGCAGGCGCCCTGCCGCGACCCCGGCAGCTTCGAGGGTTGCGAACACGCTCCTGCTGCGCTCCAGGGCCAGCGCCTGCAGGCGTTCGTCGGTAACCGTTTCCCTGTCGCGCAACTGCGCGAACAGCATGGCATGGAAGTCGGGG
>CAYYHO010000156.1:1287-4659 GCA_964471725.1 uncultured Methyloversatilis sp.
CGGCAGGTTCTGCCGCAGAACCCGAACCCGGGGGGATTTGCGCCGGCATGCGGCCGGAAAGCCGGGAGATCGTCTGCCCGCGTCCGTCCGCCTCCGCTTGCCCGGACCTGGCGCGCAGGAAGCCGGCCCGCTGCGCTTCGAGTTGACTGCTGCCGATGCGGACCGCATAGAGGCCTTCCAGCGCCGCCTGAATCTTCGGCTGGCGCGTCGTCAGCGGGCCGGGATCGCCGCGCTCCGTCACCGGCAGGCCGGCCTGGGCCAGCACGGCACGGCGCAATTGCAGGCTCTGCAGGGCCGCACGGTCGGCCTCGCTGTGGCTTGCGCCAACACCGAGAACCAGGCCTGGGCGCTGCGCCAGCACGGCGGCCAGCCGCACCAGCTTTTCGCGTTCGGGCGGCGTCAGTTGGGTCGCGCCGGCCTCGAAGCTGACGATTTCCGCCTTCTCGCCGTTGCCGAACAGGGCCGCCAGCGCGCGGAACGGCGCCGTGACGATCTTGCCCAGGGCGCCGGCGATCGTCTTGCGCACGATCTCGCCGTAGTCGAACTGCGGGTCATCCAGATTGCCGGTCACCGGCAGACCGAGTTCGATGCGGCCATCGGCGTCCTGCAGGATGGCGATGGCCAGGTCGAGCGGCAGGTCCCCGGCGCGCGGGCTCTCCACCCGCTCGCCCAGCGTCAGCCGCTCGATGACGATCCGGTTGTCGCCCTGCAGCTGGCGCTGCTTGATTTGGTATTGCAGGTCGAGCGAGAGCTTGCCGGCTTCGACCTTGCGACCGGCGAAGGTGGCCACGTAGGGGGTCAGCCGCGACATGTCGACATTGCGGAAAATCGCCTTGAGATCCATGAAAACGGTGGGATTGAACAGGTCGACCTGGCCGAGGGCGCGTGCCAGGCCGAAATCGCCCACCTCGCCATCCAGCTCCACCTGCCCCGGCCCGTCGGCGTCACGCGATGAAAGGTTGCCGATGCTGCCGCGCAATTTGTGGATGCGCGTGCCGAAGGGCTGCACCAGCGATTGATCGGCAAAATACATCGCCCCGTCGCGGAAGCGGATGAGTTCGATGTTGATGTGGAAAGGATCTGCCGCAGGCTTCGGGCCACGCGCTTCTGCCGCATCCTGCCTGAGCAGCTGCTTCAGATTGAGATTCTTGTTGCTGTCGATGACCAGCCGGGTGTGCAAGCCGTTCAGGCGCAATTCCTCGATGTCGAGCCGCTGCGCGCTCAGCGCCAGCGCCGGACTGTCGAGCGATTTCCAGGCCAGGATTTCCGGTTCCTCGCGGGAGACATCGCCGGTTTCATGGAGGCGCAGGTTGGCGAGCGCGAAATCGCCGCGATAGTCGGGGCCGTGGTCGGGGCTGTAGCCGAGCTTGCCCTGCAGCGACAATCGGCCGCCGGCGATCGCCAGCCGTGCCTGCCGGGCCAGATAGGGCTGCGCGGGCTGCAGCGCCAGGTCGCTCAGCTTGAGCCTGAGCGCAGCGGCCGACCTGGCCGGGATCACATTCCCCTCGGCGGCGAGGCGGCCGCCCGAACGCACATCGAAGGCCAGCTTGAGCGGCAGGGGTGCATGCAGATCGTCGCTCACCCCGGCGATGTTCAGCATGATGTTGTCCAGTGCCAGCTCGGCAGCCGGCCGGACGGCGACATCGCGCAGGACTACTGCCAGCTTGTCGAAATCCAGCTGGTCGATCCGGTAACGCCAGGCGGGAGCGGCGGCTTCCGCAGTCGCAGCCGGGGACGGAACCTGCCCCGCCCCTGTCGGTTCGCCCGACTTCGCCGCAAAGGGGGCCAGCAGGTCGATGCGGCCCCCGGCATCGCGCGCGGCCTGCAAACGCCCTTCGGCCAGGGTGAGCCGGTCGAGCCGGGCGCGGCGTTCGGCCAGATTGACGGCGAGCCGGTCGAGCGTCAGCGCCTGGAACCGGGGCGCGGCCTCGATCCCGGGCAGTTCGACCGTGCCGCCTTCGCAGCGGAGGGAAGCCAGCGAGAGTTCCTGCGCGGCCAGGTCGAAGCGGCCATCCGCCATGGCGACACTGTCCGCCGCAAAAACCGCACCGGCGCCCGCCGGCAAAGCCACGCGCAAGGCGGTCAGCTTGGCGACAGCCTGATCGACATTGGCGGTCAGGCGCTTGCCGTCATGGGCGATGCGGTAGCGGGCCGCCACGGCCAGCACGCCTTGCGGAGCGGCAGGCAGCGCATGCTTCAGGTAGGGCGCCAGTGGCGCCAGCTGCAGGTCGCCGAGGTCGAAATTGCCGCTGACGGCCAGCGGATCAAGCATCAGCTCGCCCTGCAACTGCAGCCGGGCGCCGAGCGAAGTGCGCGCCGCCAGCCTGAACCTGCCCTGGTCGCCCGGCAAGGTGGACACGCCGTCAAAACTCAGGTCGAGCGGCTCGATGCGCATGGCAAATCCGTTTCCCGTCCGCTCGTCGGCGAAGTCGGCCCGGCCATTGGCGAGCGCCAGCTTGCCGACGTATACGCGCGGCAATGCCGATTCCGGCTTGTCCTCCCTGCCTTTCAGCGCTGCGATGAAAGGCAGCCAATTGAGGCCGTCCGCGGGCCGTTCGACCAGCGTCAGCTCGAGTCCGTCCAGGCGGATGGCGTCGAACACCAGCGCGCGGCGCGCCAGACTGCTCAGCGACAGTTCGGCCTGCAACTCCTCGAATGCCAGCAGCGGCTTGCCATCGGCATCCGTCAGGCGCAGCTTGGCGATGCGCAGGCGCAGGTCGAACGGATCGAACTGCGGCCGGCTCAGGCTGAGGCGATGGCCGGTCTTGTCGGCAATGTATTTTTCCGCCTGCGACTGGACGATGCCGGGCAGCGCCAGCCACAGGAACAGCAGCAGGGCGAGGAGCGAAGCCGCCAGGACAATGGCGAATTTACGCAAGGCGGGCAGGGCGGATTTCAAGGGCAATTCCAAGGCTATGCGGCCTCCGCCGCGAAGCAGTGTGAAATAATGCGTTCATGATACCGCGCTTCCATTGCCCCTTTCCCCTGGCGCCGGGCGCGCAGCTCGAACTGCCCGAAGCGGCGGCCCATCATGCCTTGCGGGTGCTGCGCCTGAAAGAGGGCGCCCCGCTGATCCTCTTCGATGGCCGGGGCGGCGAGTGGCGGGCGCAAATAGTCGGCGCTGGCGGGACGGCATCCAAGGCCGCCCGCGTGCGTGTCGCGCTGCAATCCTTCGCCGCCGCAGACCGCGAATCCCCGCTGCAGATCACCCTGGCGCAATCCCTGCCCGCCGGCGACAAGATGGACTGGGTGGTGGAGAAATGCGTCGAGCTCGGCGTCACGGCCATCCAGCCCGTGGCGGCGAAGCGCAGCGTGGTCAGGCTGTCCGCCGAGCGCATGGCGCGCCGCGTCGCCCACTGGAACCACATCGCC
>CAYYHO010000157.1:0-4658 GCA_964471725.1 uncultured Methyloversatilis sp.
ACCGCATCCGCATCACCGGCGGCGAGTGGCGCAGCCGCCTGATCCAGGTCGCCGACGCGCCCGGCCTGCGCCCGACCCCCGACCGCGTGCGCGAGACGCTGTTCAACTGGCTGGGTCAGGACCTGACGGGCTGGCATTGCCTCGACCTGTTCGCCGGCAGCGGCATCCTCGGCTTCGAATGCGCCTCGCGCGGCGCGGCGGCGGTGACGCTGGTCGAGCGCGAGGCCGCGGCGTTCGCCCGCCTGCAGCAGAATGCCGCCGCCCTCGGCGGCGACCGCTTGCGGCTGGCCAGGGCAGATGCGCTAGAATTCGCCTCCGCGGCGGCGCAGCGGGATGAACGCTTCGACCTGATCCTCCTCGATCCGCCCTACCGTCAGGGCTGGCTGGAGCGCGTTGCTCCGCTGCTGCCGGCACTGGCGCGGCCGGGCATGCTGATGTACGTCGAGGCGGAGCGGCGCATCGAAGCGCTCGATGCCTGGCGGACGCTGAAGCAGGGCCAAGCGGGCCAGGTTTACTACCATCTGTTGGGGCAAGCATGAACAACGGCATCGCCGTCTATCCGGGTACCTTCGACCCCTTCACGCGGGGTCACGAGGATTTGGTGCGCCGCGCCGCGCGGCTGTTCGCCCATGTCGTGGTCGGCATTGCCGACAGCAGCGGCAAGCGGCCGATCTTCAGCCTCGCCGAGCGCGTCGACATGGCGCGCGCGCTTACCCATGACCTGCCGAACGTCAAGGTGATCGGCTTTTCCGGGCTGCTGATGGATTTCCTGCGCGAACGCAATGCGCGCGTGATCCTGCGCGGCCTGCGCGCCGCATCCGATTTCGAATACGAATTCCAGATGGCCGGCATGAACCGCTGCCTGCATCCCGATGTCGAAACCCTGTTTCTCACGCCGGGAGAGCAGTACATGTTCATCTCGGCGACCATGGTCCGGGAGATTGCCATGCTGGGCGGCGATGTCTCGCAATTCGTGCATCCGCTGGTGAGCGAAAAGCTGGCGGAGAAACTACAACGACGCAACCAGCAACAGAACTGAAAAACGGCGCTGACAAGCGAGAGGAAAAAAGCAATGGCACTGATCATCACCGACGAATGCATCAATTGCGATGTATGCGAGCCGGAATGCCCGAACAACGCGATTTCGCAGGGTGACGAGATTTACATCATCGATCCGGACAAGTGCACCGAGTGCGTCGGCCACTACGATACGCCGCAGTGCCGCGAAGTCTGCCCGGTCGATTGCATCCCGCAGGATCCGGATCATGTCGAGACCCAGGATCAGCTGATGGAGAAGTTCAAGAAACTGACTTCTGGCTAAGCCAACAACTAGCGTTGGCAGCGCGGGCAATAGTACGTCGAGCGCTGTCCCTGCCGGATCAGCCTGATCGGCGAGCCGCAGTTCACGCAGGGTAGTCCGGCGCGATCATAGACCCGGTGGCGGGTCTGGAAATCGCCCATGCCGCCATCGGCGCCGCGAAAATCCCGCAGCGTGCTGCCGCCGGCGCGGATCGCGGACCGCAGCGTTTTCTTGATGGCGGGTACCAGCAAGCCCAAACGCGCGGCGCTCACCGAACCCGCCCGCCGGCGCGGATCGATGCCGGCCGTGAACAGGCTTTCCGCCGCGTAGATGTTGCCGACGCCGACGACGAGGGCGGCATCCATCAGGGCCGGCTTGATGGCCATGCTCCTGTTCTTGAGCGCCTGGCGCAGCCAGGCCGGGGTGAATTCCCTGGCGAGCGGCTCGATGCCCAGGCCGGCCAGCAGGGGATGCTGCAGCGGATCGCCCGGCAACCACAACAGGGCGCCGAAACGGCGCGGATCGGTGAGGCGCAGGACCGTTTCGTTCCCCTTTGCGCCGAAGACGAAATCGGCATGGTCGTGCTTTGCCGGCGGCAGGCCGGCGGGCACGAAGCGCAGGCTGCCCGACATGCCCAGATGGATCAGCAGATGCCCCGCCGGCTCGCCCGCCGGTTCACCGGCGAAGGCCAGCAGCAGGTACTTGCCGCGCCGGCGCACTTCGCACAGCTTACGGCCGGCAAGCTGCCGTGCGAGGCCCGCAGGACGGCATGGTTCAGCCGGGCGCCGGCGACCCGTTCCGCAATGCCGCGGCGCGTGACTTCGACTTCGGGCAACTCAGGCATGCGGAGCCCCTGCGCGCGGCCGCAGGCACGGGAGGGGCGGGCCATTGGAAACTGCTAACATGATGCCATTTTAAGCGCAAGCCTTTCCTCAACCCGCGGCCACCCTCATGAAACCGACCCATCTCCTGCTCACTGCCGCCCTGGTGCTTGCCAGCGGCTGCTTGCATGCCGAGACCATCGATACCGAGGCGACCGATGTCGAGGCGGTCGATGCGGCCGAGCAAGAAGAAACAGCCGGCGGCCTGCCCGGAGTGCCGCTGACCCCCAGGGTGCTGTATCAGTTCCTGCTCGCCGAGATCGCCGGCCAGCGCGGCCAGATCGCCAACTCCGCCGACCTCTATCTCGACCTCGCCAAGCAGACGCGCGATCCGCGCATTGCCCGGCGCGCCGCCGAAATCGCCGCCCATGCCCGCCGCATGGATGTCGCCATGCAGGCAACGCAGCTGTGGCTGGAAATCGAGCCGGCTTCCCTGCCGGCCAGGGTGGCGCTGGTCAATCTGCTGGTGTCGCAGGGCCGTTATGAAGAACTGAAGCGCGCCACGGCGGACTTGATCGCTGCCCAGCCGCAGCAGGTCGGCCAGAACCTGCTACGGCTCAACCGGCTGTTCGCCCGCGCTCCCGACCGCAAGGCGGTGCGCGACGTGATCGAGGCGGTGACCGTGCCCTACCTGCAGCTGCCCGAAGCCCACTATGTGCGCGCCGTCACCGCCTTCGAGAACCGCGACCTGGCCGCCGCGCAGGCCGCCATCGGTCAGGCGCTGCAGATCAAACCCGACTGGGGCGCCGGCGTGCTGCTGCGCGCCCAGATGCTCGAAAAGCGCGCGGCCCTTGCCTTGCTGGAAGAATTCATCGCCGCCCAGCCGCGGGCGCGCGAAGTGCGCCTGGTCTATGCCCGCGCCCTGGTCAGCGAGAAGCGCTACGCCGAAGCGCGACGCCATTTCGGCATCCTGCTGGAGCAGAGCGCCGGCACGCCCGAGAAGAACGGCGACCTGCTGTTTGCCGCTGCCGTGCTGGCGCTGCAGCTCAACGATCCGGTCGACGCCGAGAAGCTGCTGCAGCAGCTCGCCGTGCTCGGCCATGCCGAAGCCGACAAGGCGCACCTCTATCTCGGCCAGATCGCCGCGGAAGGCAAGCGGCCGGACGAGGCCCTGCGCTGGTTTGCCCTCGTCGGCCACGGCGAGCACTATCTGTCGGCCCGTCTGCAGGCCGCCAGGCTGCTGGCGCAACAGGGCAGGGTCGAAGAGGCGCGCCGGCTGCTGGCCGGGAGTCAGGCCAACACCCCGGCCGAGCGCGTACAACTGCTGATCGGCGAATCGCAATTGCTGCGCGAAGCGGGCCAGTTCGCCGATGCCCACGCCGCGCTGACCGCCGGACTGGAGCAGCAGCCCGACCAGCCCGAACTGCTCTACGAAATCGCCCTGATCGCCGAGAAGCTGGGACGCATCGACGAGCTGGAAACCCGCCTGCGGCGCCTGATCGCGCTGAAGCCCGACCACGCGCATGCCTACAACGCGCTCGGCTACACGTTTGCCGACCGCAACATCCACCTCGCCGAGGCGCGCAAATTGATCGACAAGGCCCTCGAACTCGCTCCCGGCGACCCTCTGATCCTCGACAGCAAGGGTTGGGTGCTGTTCCGTCTCGGGGAAACCCAGGCCGCCTTGGAAGTCCTCACCCAGGCCTTCGGCATGCGCAGCGACCCGGAAATCGCCGCCCACCTCGGCGAAGTGCTGTGGGCGCTGGGCCGCAAGGACGCGGCGCGCCAGACCTGGGAGAAGGCGCGCCGCGAGCACCCCGCCAACGAGGTGCTGACGGAAACCATCCAGCGCCTGGCGCCTTGATCCGCCGGCGCTTTCTTGCCGCTGCCCTGGCGCTGCCCCTGCTCGCCGGCTGTGCCGGCGTCCCGCAGTTGCCGCAGCGCCCGCCGGCGGCGCAGATCGAGCATTTTGTCTTCAGCGGCCGCATGGCCGTGCGCCAGGGAGAGGCTCGCCACCATGTCCGCATCGACTGGCGCCATGCCGTCGACAGCGATGAAATCCTCCTCAGCACGCCCCTCGGACAGGGCGTCGCCGAGCTGACGCGCGATGCCGGCGGCGCCCGCTTGCTGCTGGCCGACCGGCGCCGCTACATGGCGGACGACTGGGATAGCCTGGCGCAGCAGGTGTTCGGCTTTGCCCTGCCGCTCGGCGCCGCCACCCGCTGGGTGCTCGGCGATCTGGCCGAGACCGCCGGCTGGCGCGTCACCCTGTTGGCGCGCGAGAACGACGCGACCGACGCATTGCCCACGGAACTCGAACTGGAGCGCGACGACATCGTGGTGCGCCTCAGGATCGACGAGTGGAGCGAAGTGCGATGAACCGGGAACGCGTAAAGAAACAGTGCTTTGCCGCCGGGCCGCCCCAAGGCAAAGCGGCCCGCGCCGGAGGCGCAATCCGCACAGGAAGTCGTTCAACGTGACCCGTGATGATCGAGCGCAGCGAGCCACCAGTCACCCCCGCCCTTGGGCGGGGGCCG
>CAYYHO010000158.1:0-214 GCA_964471725.1 uncultured Methyloversatilis sp.
GAGATTCCGCAGGAGGCCTTCCTCGCTGTCCTGCGCGTGGGCGACAAGTAAGCCCGGAACCCCTATCGAGTGCGACCATGAACTTTGCCCTGATCCTGTTTGTCCTGCTGGTGGTGAGCGCCGCGTTATGGGTGGCGGACCGTTTCGTGTTCCGCAAGCGCCGCGCACCGGGCGCCAAGGAGCCGCTCTGGGTCGAGTACGGCGCCAGCTTCTT
>CAYYHO010000158.1:250-4638 GCA_964471725.1 uncultured Methyloversatilis sp.
CGCTCGTTTCTCGTCGAGCCCTTCAAGATCCCGTCGGGCTCGATGATTCCCACCCTGCTGGTGGGCGACTTCATCGCCGTCAACAAGTTCACCTATGGCATCCGCCTGCCGGTCGTGAACAAGAAGATCGTCGAGCGCGGCTCGCCGCAGCGCGGCGAGGTGGTGGTGTTCCGCTATCCGCCGGATCCCTCGCTGGACTACATCAAGCGCGTGGTCGGCGTACCCGGCGACAAGGTGGCGTACCAGAACAAGCGCCTCGCCGTCAATGGCGAGCAGGTCGTGGTGGAAAAGCTGAGCGACTATTTCGATGCCGAGCGCATGTTTTACACGCCGCGCTACAAGGAAAAGCTGGGCGACCGGGTGCACGAAATCCTCATCGAGGAAGGTTCGCCGGCCTTCGTGCCACACGTCCTGCAGTTTCCCCACCAGGACAAATGTCTCTACAATAGCGCGGGCTTCATTTGCGAAGTTCCGGCCGGGCACTACTTCGTGATGGGCGACAATCGCGACAACTCGCAGGACAGCCGGGTCTGGGGTTTCGTGCCCGACGAGAATCTGGTGGGCAAGGCGTTTTTTGTCTGGTTCAATTTCGGTGACCTGAAGCGGATCGGCAGTTTCCGCTGAACACCGTTCAATCGACGCGACGGGGATGACATGAAAAGAAAACAGGCGGGCGTAAGCCTCTCGGGTTTGCTGGTTTCCGCAGTGCTCATTGCGACCATCGCCCTGCTGGGCATGCGGGTGATTCCTCACGTCATCGAGTACTTCCAGATCGTCAAGGCGGTCAAGAGCGTGTCGAACGACCCCAATGCCCGGGCCAGCGTTGCCGATGTGCGCAAGGCCTTCGACCGGCACGCCACCGTCGACAACATCAGCGCGATCACGCCGCAGGATCTCGAGATCACCAAGGAAGGCAATGACGTGGTCATCTCGTTCGCCTACGAGAAGCGCGTGCCCCTGTTCGGCAATGTCAGCCTGCTGCTGGACTTCCAGGGTTCCTCGCGACAGTGAAGCAGGAATGAGCCTGAGCCAGCGACTGGAAAAAGCGCTCGACCATGCCTTCGCCCAGCCGGAGTTGTTGCAGCAGGCGCTGACCCATCGCAGCCACTCGTCGCCCCACAACGAGCGGCTCGAATTCCTCGGCGACAGCGTCCTCAACTGCGTCATCGCCACCCTGTTGTTCCGGCGCTTCGCGGCCATCCGCGAAGGCGACCTGTCGCGCCTGCGCGCCAACCTGGTGCGCCAGGAGACGCTGGCGGAAATAGCGGCCGGCCTTGCCCTTGGCGAGGTTCTGCGCCTGGGCGAGGGCGAGCTCAAGAGCGGCGGTTTCCGGCGCCCTTCGATCCTCGCCGACGCGCTGGAAGCGATCATCGGCGCCATTTACCTCGATGCCGGCTTTGCCGCCGCCCAGCAGGTCATCGAACGCCTCTACCAGGCGCGCCTGGAGCAGATCGACCCGCGCGACGCCGGCAAGGACGCCAAGACCGCACTGCAGGAGCTGCTGCAGGCGCGCCGCCTGCCGGTACCGCAATATGCCCTGCTGGAAACACGCGGCGAGGCGCATGCCCAGCAATTCGAGGTGAGTTGCACGATTCCCGCCGTCGATATCCAGGTGCGCGGCAGCGGTTCCAGCCGGCGCGGTGCCGAGCAGCAAGCGGCGCAGGCGGCTTTGGAACAGTTGAGATCGGCATGAGCGAAACGGCAACTCCCGCAGCGCCGACAGCAGGCTTCCGCGCCGGCTACGTGGCGATCGTCGGCTGCCCGAACGTCGGCAAGTCGACCCTGATGAATCGCCTCGTCGGCGCCAAGATCAGCATCACCTCGAGCAAGGCGCAGACCACGCGCCATCGCATCCACGGCATCCTGACGACCGACGCCTGCCAGTACGTCTTCGTCGATACGCCGGGCATGCAGTCGCGTCACCGCAACGCGCTCAACCGCGCCATGAACCGTGCGGTGAGCGGGGCCCTGGCCGACATCGACGTGATCCTGTTCGTGATCGAAGCCACCCGCTGGCGCGCGGAGGATCGCGCGGTGCTGGAAAGGCTGCCGAAGGACGTGCCGGTCGTGCTGGTAATCAGCAAGATCGACCGCTTGGCGGACAGGAATGCCCTGCTGCCCTTCATGGCGATGCTGGCGCAGCAGCACGCCTTCAGCGAGATGGTGCCGATCAGCGCCGAGAAGGACAGCAATCTGGACACCCTGCTGCAGGTGGCGGCGCGTTATCTGCCACAAGCTGAGCCGATCTTTGCCGCCGACGAGCTGACTGACCGCTCGGAGCGTTTCCTGGCCGCCGAGCTGCTGCGCGAGAAGCTGTTCCGCAACCTCGGCGAGGAGTTGCCCTATGGCATCGCTGTCGAAGTCGAACGCTTCGAGTTGGACAACGGGGTGCGTCGCATCCATGCAGCGGTCATCGTCGACCGCGACGCGCACAAGGCCATGGTCATCGGCAAGGACGGCGCGCGCCTGAAGCGCGTCGCCAGCGACGCGCGCAAGGACATGGAGCGGCTGTTCGGCGGCAAGGTCTGGCTGGAAACCTGGGTCAAGGTCAAGGGCGGCTGGGCCGACGACGAACGGGCCTTGAAAAGCCTTGGCTACGAATAGCCGTCGCCCTTGGGGAAACCTGCGGAAACGGCATGAGTGGCAAGCAGCGCATCGACGGGGCGGCAGCCTTCCTGCTGCATGCCTATCCCTTCAGCGAAACCAGTCTGATCGTCGAGATGCTCACCCGCGCGCATGGCCGCATGGCCCTGCTGGCACGCGGCGCGCGCCGGCCGCGCGCCGCCCTGCGGGGCGTCCTGCTGGCCTTCCAGCCCCTCGAACTGGGCTGGTTCGGCGGTGGCGAGGTGAAAACCCTCGCCAGGGCCGAGTGGGTGGGCGGTTTCCCCTTGCTGAACGGCAAGGGTCTGCTGCTCGGCTACTACCTCAACGAACTGTTGCTGAAACTGCTGCCGCGCGAGGATGCTCATGCCGTCCTCTATGATGCCTATGTCACCGCCCTGCGGGCCCTGGCCGCGGGGGGAAGCGGGACAGTCGAATTGCGCCGTTTCGAGAGGGCGCTGCTGGCCGAACTGGGCTACGGGTTGACGCTGGCTCACGATGCCGCGGGAGCCGAACTGAGCAGGGCGGCCCGCTACAGCTATGAGATCGAACGTGGCGCGGTGCTGGCGGATGCCGCCACGCCGGAAGGCATGGGGCTGCTCATCTCGGGCAAGACCCTGCTCGACATGGCGGCGGACGACTATGCCGACCCACGCACGCTGGCGGAATCCAAGCAGCTGATGCGCCATCTGCTCGGGCATTACCTGAGCGGCCAGAAGCTGCAGACGCGGCGGGTATTTATCGAATTGCAGGATGTGTAATGCGCAAACGGGCGTTTCGGGGTAGGCTGGCCCTGGCCCGATCCAATATTCGGCCATGACAATAAAGGTGAGTGTGAAATGATTGATTTGGGAGTGAATATCGACCATGTGGCCACGCTGCGTCAGGCGCGGCGGACTTACGAACCCGACCCGCTCTGGGCGGCCGCCGAGGCGCATCTGGGCGGTGCCGACGCGATCACCGTGCATTTGCGCGAGGACCGCCGCCACATCGTCGACCGCGATGTCGAGCTGCTGCGCGCCAGCGTGCAGGTCAAGCTCAACCTCGAGATGGGCGCCACCGACGAGATGGTCGGCATTGCCTGCCGGCTCAAGCCGGAGATGGTGACCCTGGTGCCCGAGGGGCGCCTCGAAGTGACCACCGAAGGCGGCCTCGACGTCGCCGGCCAGCAGGGCCGGCTGACGCGAGTGGTGCGCACGCTGCAGGATGCCGGCATCTATGTCAGCCTCTTCATCGACGCCGACCCGAAACAGGTGGCCGCCGCCGCGCAGGCCAAGGCGCAGGCCTGCGAGATCCACACCGGGCCGTATGCCCATGCCTTCCACGAGAACGGGCGCGACATCGCCAGCGCAGCGGCGCAGGCCGAACTGACCAAGGTCGCGCAGGCCGGCGCCGCGATCATCGAGCGCGGCATGCGCTTCAATGCCGGCCATGCGCTCAACTACCACAACGTGCAGCCGGTCGCCGCCCTGCCAAGCGTCTGCGAGCTCCACATCGGCCACGCCATCGTCAGCCGCGCGGTCTTCGTCGGCCTGCGCGAGGCGGTGCGCGAGATGAAGCACCTGATGCGGGAAGCTGTCGTCCGGTGATTTTCGGCATCGGCACCGACCTGGTTGCCATCGAGCGCATGCAGATCATGTGGGAGCGCCATGGCGAGCGGGCGCTGGAAAAACTGCTGGCCCCGGCGGAGCGCGACGACTGCCGCGCGCATGCCGCCCCCGGCCGCTTCCTCGCCAAGCGCTTCGCCGCCAAGGAGGCGCTCGGCAAGGCGCTCGGCACCGGCATCC
>CAYYHO010000159.1:0-4621 GCA_964471725.1 uncultured Methyloversatilis sp.
TACATTGTCGACTTCCTCGCCCAGCCGGGCGAAGTTGGCGGACAGGATGGACGGCGCGATGCGGTACTGGGGGGCAGTGGCCATGGAGGGCTCCTCATATATTTAAATTAGAATGACCTCGATTTTAGCCGCGCCCGACCGCGGGGACGGCTAACATTTTCTGATGGCAACAATAAGCAAGGATGAGGCATGGCCGAATCGAGAAAGCACGAAATCAGCGTCGATGTGGCGACGCAATATCTGCCGGAGCAGTCCGACCCCGACGCGGGGCGCTACTTCTTCGCCTACACCATCACGGTGACGAACAGCGGCACTGTCGATGCGCAGCTCATTTCGCGGCACTGGATCATCACCGACGCCACCGGCAAGGTCGAGGAAGTGCGCGGCCTCGGCGTGGTCGGCCACCAGCCGCTGCTGAAGCCGGGCGAATCCTTCGAATACACCAGCGGCTGCCCGCTGGAAACCCCGGTGGGCACCATGAGCGGCAGCTACCAGATGGTGGCCGAGGACGGCACGCGCTTCGATGCGCCGGTGGCGGAATTCATCCTGTCGATGCCGCGGACGTTGCACTGAGGAGGCTTGCCTCCTCAGTGCAACTTGGCCCGCCCCCCTTCACCCCCCTCGCGGGGGGCGGGCGTTTTAATTTACTCGGATCTCGATCTTGCGCGGCTGGGCGTGTTCTGCCTTGGGGATGCGCAGCTTGAGCAGGCCGTTGTTGAATTCGGCGGCGACCTTGTCGGTGTCGAGTTCCTTGGATAGCGTGAACACGCGCCGGTAGCGCGGCAGGCTGACTTCGGTATGCGTCGCTTCCATGTCTGCGGGCATGGGCAACATCACCGCGCCCTCGATGGTCAGGGTGTCGGCCTCGACATGGAGATTGAGCTGGTCCTTCGGCACGCCGGGCAGGTCGGCATACAGGGTGATGCCGCCGGTATCCTCGATGACATCGACCGGGGGCAGCAGGGTGGCTTCATCGCGCGCGGCGTCGGCTTGCCTGGTGACGGCATTGTTGTCGGTCATGGGGTTTTCTCCTTACTGAATGTTGATGCGACGGGGCTGGGTGGCTGCCTTGCGCGGGATGCTGATGTGCAGCACGCCGTCACGGTATTTCGCCTCGACGCTGTTGGTCTCGATGTCGTCGGGCAGGGTCACCACGCGGCGGAAGCGCCCGACGAAGCGTTCGTCGATATGCACGGCGGCTTTCTCGGGCACCGCTTCCGGCTTGCGTTCGCCGGCCACGGTGAGCACGCCTTTCTCGATCTGCACTTCGAGGCTGGCCGGGTCGATGCCGGGCGCGAAGGCATAGATCTCCACCGATTTCGGCGTGCTGCCGACGTTCAGCGCCGGAAAGCCGCGCGTCAGGCCGCGGATGCTGGGCGACAGGTCGAAGCTTTGCTGCAGTTCGCGCTGCAGGCGATGCAGGTCGGCGAACGGGTCGCGCGTGAAGAATGAGTGGTAGGGCATGGTCTTGAACTCCTTGATGATGGGTTTCGGGTGGCCGGGCGCCACCGCCTGTCCCATAAAATTAGTTTGCGCCGGGCGTTTTTCAAGACCTTGAAAACACAGGGGTCATCCACAAGTCTTCCGGTCTGCTGCTATGTTTATGTTGTTTGTGTCGTCTTGTGTTGTCTCACTGGGGGATCGCACATGGAATTCAAGGACTATTACCAGACCCTGGGCGTCGCCCGCGATGCCACGGCGGAGGACATCAGGAAGGCCTTTCGCAAGCTGGCGCGCAAATACCATCCGGATGTCTCCAGGGAGGCCGATGCCGAACAGCGCATGCAGGAGGTCAATGAGGCGAATGCCGTGCTTTCCGACCCGGAAAAGCGTGCCGCCTACGACCAGCTGGGACGCAACTACCGGCCCGGCCAGGAGTTCCGCCCGCCGCCGGACTGGGATGCCGGCTTCGAGTTTTCCGGGCAGGGTTTTTCGCCCCGCGAGGCGGCCGGGTTTTCCGACTTTTTCGCCCAAATGTTCGGGCGCATGGGAACGGCAGGTGCGGCCGGTTTCCGCGCCGGCGGCATGGAAGGAGCGGGCGCCCACGGCGGCTTCCGGATGCGCGGCGAGGACCATCATGCCAAGGTGCTGCTCGACCTGGAGGTGGCGTTCCACGGCGCCACGCAGCAGATCGGCCTGCGCGCGCCCGAGGTCGATGCGCAGGGCCATGTCACTCTGAAGAACCGCACCCTGAACGTCAAGATCCCGCAGGGCGTGCGCGCGGGCCAGGTGATCCGCCTGGCCGGCCAGGGATCGCCAGGAATGGGCGGCGGGCCGCCGGGCGACCTGATGCTGGAAATCCAGTTCAAGCCGCATGCACGGTTTACCCCGGACGGCCGCGACCTGCACCTGAAGCTGCCGGTGGCGCCCTGGGAGGCCGCTCTGGGGGCGGTCATCGGCGTGGACCTGCCGGCCGGCGCGGTCAAGCTGCGCATCCCGGAAGGCACGCAAAGCGGCCGCCAGCTGCGGGTGCGCGGCAAGGGCATCCCCGGCGAACCGCCGGGCGACCTGCTGCTCGACATCCAGGTGGTGCTGCCGCCTGCCGATACGGCGCCGGCGAGGGCCTTGTACGAGCGCATGGCGCAAGAACTCGCCTTCGATCCGCGCGGGAGGGACTGAGCGATGCATGATGAAGCCATACTGGCCGGTTGCCTGATGGAGGATTCCTGGCTGACGCTCGAACAGGTGGCGGCCGCCTGCCTGGTGGAGCCGGACTGGCTGCTCGGCCACCTGGAGGCGGACCTCTTTCCGCATGCCGAATGCGTCGCCGGGGTGTGGCGCTTTTCCGGCGCGGCGCTGCTGCGCGCGCGCCGCATGCGGCAACTGGAGCGTGACTTCGATGCGGTGCCGGAACTCGCCGCGCTGGTGGCCGATCTGCAGGAAGAAATGGACGCATTGCGGGCCCGGCTGCGCATTGCCGGGGGGGAGTGAGCGCCGCGCTGCTATGAATTTCGCCGCTGCGCGCGTTCCACCAGGGCCTGTGCCTCCGCGGCACTGAGGTGCTTCCAGGGTAAGGGCAGCAATCCAGGCACCTTGGCCTTGTAGTCGCGGTAGGCCGTGCCGAAATGCGCTTCCAGCTTGCGCTCCTCGTAGCGCGCGCCGATGATGAAATAGAGCGTGATGGCGCCGGCCGAGACGAGCAGGGGCGCGTTCATGTCGCGTGTCCAGATCAGCAGCAGGCCGAGCGCGTACCAGGGATGGCGCACGTAACGGTGCAGCGGCGAGATGCGGAAGCCGTCGTGCTCGGCCGCGTCGGCGCGCCGCTCGCGCCACGGCCGGATGCCGAGGAACTCGCCCATGTCGTAGGTGCCGGAAGCCAGCCAGAAGCCGGCCAGCGCCGCCAGCGCCAGCCCGTTGGCGATCCAGGCGCCATGGTTACCCATGCCGGTCCAGCGCCACAGCCATTCGTCGTGGCCGGGCAAGGCATAGGTGGCCCAGGCCAGCGGCAGCAGCGTGACGATGGCGATGGCGTTGTAGGCGAGCCGGTAGTACGGGGCCAGGCGCGGCCAGCGGCGGGTGAACCAGGCCTTGGTGACCAGGGCAGCGAGCAGCGAATGGAGCGCGGCGTAGGCGAGCCAGCCGAGGGCGAGCCAGATGAGGTGTTGGGGAATGATGTGCACTGGAAACCGGAGCGTGAGGTCATTGCAATGGGGGATGACTGTATATCCCCGCAGACCGCCAGGCAATCGATGCTCGAAAAATGCCGTACCCGGCTTCCCTTGCAGCAAGTCGTTGCAGCAAGCCGGGTACCGGTTCAGATTTGGCTGGTTGAGGAATTGTCCGCGCTCATTTCAGGCCCCTTCGGAGTACAAGGCCTGATTGCGTCTGCGTTCCTCCGGCGTTTCAGCCAGGCTGGGCTTGGGGGCGCTGTGGTCGATGTCGTCGGCATGAACCCACTGGCCATTTTCGTACTTGAAGCCATGCTGCGGCGGCAGGTAGCCGATTTCCGGCCCGGCGTAGCGCCAGCCATCCGACGCAAGGGGATTGTTGCGGAAGGCCTCGAGTTCGCTCGAGATTTCAGCTTGGGTCTTGGCGCTGGGCGTGGGGGTATGGGCCCACCCGGTTTCACCGCCTACCCAGGTCCAGTCGTTGTTTTCGGCAAAGGCGGCCGGGGCGACGAAAGCGCTGACGAGCAGCGCGACGGCGGTTTTCTTGAAAGTGTTCGTGTTGTTCATGGTCTAACTCCTGTTGGTATCGGGTTGTTGTTCGCGTATCGGACTTTGTTGTCCAACCGTGATGCCATCTTAGAAAGGCAACACCGACAGGAGGATGACCAGAAAATTACAATGTTGACGGAAAGATCGAGGTTGCCCCGACTGTTCAACTCCGGTAATCGGCGTTGATCTTGACGTAGTCGTAGCTGAAGTCGCAGGTCCACACGCTGGCGGCATGGCTGCCGCGGCCGAGGTCTATGCGGACGCGGATTTCGGCGGGCTGCATGGCGGCGGCGCCGGCTTCCTCCCGGTAGCTGGCGGCGCGGCCGCCGTTTTCCGAGACGAGGACATCGCCGATCCAGACCTTGACCTTGCCGACGTCGAGGTCGGCAAGCCCCGGGTCGTTGTTCCAGGCGTAGCCGATGGCGGCGAGGATGCGGCCGAGGTTGGGGTCGCTTGCGAAGAAC
>CAYYHO010000160.1:0-4587 GCA_964471725.1 uncultured Methyloversatilis sp.
CGCGCGAGCAGACCACCGGCCATGAAGCGCATGTCGAGGTGAAGCCGTCCTACGGCCTCAACGACGACGAAATCACCTCGATGCTCAAGGACGGTTACACCCACGCCTCGGAAGATGCCTTCCGCCGCGCCCTGCGCGAGGCGCAGGTCGAGGCGCAGCGGCTGGTCGAGGCTGTGCAGTCGGCCTTGCGCGAGGATGCGCACCTGCTGTCCACCCTCGAGCGCGCCCATATCGACAGTTGCCTGACCCGTTTGCAGTCGGTGCTGATCGGTGACGACCGGCGCGGCATTGATGCCGCCATGGATGCCCTGAGCAAGGCCACCGCCGAGTTCGCCGCCCGCCGCATGGACCAGGGTGTCCGCCGTGCCTTGTCCGGCAAGAAAGTTGAAGAGGTGAATCTATGACTGCCTTCCCCCTGACCCCCTTCCTCGGGAAGGGGGTAACTGTAGCTCGCTGCCCTCGAAAATTATGGACTACGCCTCCTTGGGGCGGCCCGGCGGAGGCGTTGCTGTGACGCAAATCATCGTTCTTCCCCACGTCGAGTTGTGCCCGGAGGGAGCGGTCATCGAAGCGGCACCCGGCACCTCGATCTGCGATGCCCTGCTGGATAACGACATCGAAATCGAGCACGCCTGCGAGAAATCCTGCGCCTGCACCACCTGTCACGTGATCGTCCGCGAGGGCTTCGAATCGCTTGAAGAGGCCGAAGAAGTCGAGGAAGATCTGCTCGACAAGGCGTGGGGACTCGAACCGAATTCGCGCCTGTCCTGCCAGGCGCTGGTGACCGAAATACCGCTGGTGGTCGAAATTCCGAAATACACGATCAACATGGCAAAGGAAGGACACTCGAAGAAATGAAGTGGACCGACAGCCTCGATATCGCCATCGAACTCGCCGAACGCCATCCCGACGTCGATCCGGCGCGGCTCAATTTCGTCGACCTGATGCGCTGGGTCATGGAGATTCCCGGTTTCGAAGAGAACCAGAGCCATTGCGGCGAGAAGAAGCTCGAAGCGATCCAGCAGGCCTGGATCGACGAACTGGAGTAGTCGCACCGCGTGCCCGGCGACACGCTGATCGACACGCATTGCCATCTCGATGCGGCTGAATTCGATGCCGATCGCGATGTGCTGGCGGATGCCGCGACCGCTGCCGGCATCGGCTTCATCGTCGTGCCGGCGGTCGAGCGTGCCAATTTCGGCAGCGTGGCCAGCATTTGCCGCGATCATGCCGGCTGCGTGCCGGCCTATGGCATCCATCCGCTCTACGTCGAGCGCGCCCATGAGGAGGACCTGGCCGCCCTCGATGCCACCCTGGCGCAGAGTCCCTGCGTGGCGGTCGGCGAGATCGGCCTCGACCATTATGTCGGCGGGCGCGACGCGGCCCGGCAGGAGCGTTATTTTGTCGCCCAGCTCGAACTGGCGCGCAAGCACCGGCTGCCGGTCCTGTTGCACGTGCGCCGTGCCGTAGACCAGGTGCTGAAAAATCTGCGCCGCCACTTGGTGCCCGGCGGTATTGCCCATGCCTTCAACGGTAGCCGCCAGCAGGCCGATGAATTCATCAAGCTGGGGTTCAAGCTGGGCTTCGGCGGCGCCATGACCTATCCTCGGGCAAACCGCATCCGCGCCCTGGCAGCCAGCCTGCCGCTGGACAGCATCGTCCTCGAAACCGATGCGCCGGACATGCCGCCGGAATGGAAGGCGGGAACCAGGAATACGCCGGCCGATCTGCTGCCGATCGCCGAAACGCTGGCACAATTACGCAAGCTGCCGTTTGCCGAGATCGCGGCCAGCACCAGCGCCAATGCCCGGGCGGTGCTGCCGCGCCTCGAACTTTTTCAACACAACACAGAGAGAGGATCATCATGAGCACTACTGTTACCCTGCACGGCACTCCCTTCCACGTCGATGGAAAGATTCCTGCCGCTGGCGCCAGCGCCCCGGCGCTGACCCTGACCAACGGCGACCTGGCCGATGTCACCCTGGCTGCCTATGCCGGCAAGCGTAAGGTACTGAACATCGTGCCGAGCCTGGATACGCCGACCTGCGCGACCTCGACGCGCAAGTTCAACGAGTCCGCCAAGAGCATGAAGAACGCGGTGGTCCTGGTGGTCTCCGGCGATCTGCCGTTCGCGGCCAAGCGTTTCTGTTCGGTCGAGGGCCTGGAGAACGTCGCGCACCTGTCCACCTTCCGGCATCCGGAGTTCATGAAGGCCTGGGGCGTGGCGATGGCCGACGGCCCGCTGGCCGGCCTCACCGCACGCGCCGTCGTGGTGCTCGATGAGAAGGATCGCGTGCTGCACAGCCAGCTTGTACCCGAAATCGGCAGCGAGCCCGACTACGCGGCGGCACTGAAGGTGCTCTGATCGCAGTGATGAAAAAAACCCGGCACTGCCGGGTTTTTTTATCAGTCGAGCACGTGCGAGACCAGGCCGTCGGCGAGCTTCGGTTCGAACCAGGTCGATTTCGGCGGCATGACCTGGTTGCTGTCGGCGACCGCCATCAACTGGTCCATGCGCGTCGGGTGGAGCGCAAAGGCGGCCGCCATCTCGCCGGAATTGACGCGCCGCTCGAGTTCGCCCAGGCCGCGTATGCCGCCGACGAAATCGATGCGCTTGTCGCGGCGCAGGTCGGTGATGCCGAGCAAGGGTCCCAGCAGGTGATCGGAGAGCAGCGAAACGTCGAGCCGGGCGACCGGATCGGCAGGGATCAGTTCGGGCTTGATGGTCAGCCTGTACCACTGGCCGGGCAGGTACATGCCGAACTCGCCGGGCGCGGCGGGCTGGCAGCGCGTCGGGCTTTCTGCGACGCTGAATGACGCGGCGAGCCGTCCCACCAGCGCCGACTTTTCCAGGTCGTTGAGGTCCTTGACGACGCGGTTGTAGTCGAGGATCCGCATCGCATGGTGGGGAAAAATCACCGCCAGGAAATGGTCCGATGACAGTTCGCGCGCATCGTTGCGGCGTGACGCCGCGACGCGGGCGGCGGCGGCGGAGCGATGGTGGCCATCGGCGATGTAGAGCGCCTCCATGCCGTCGAAGCAGCGTGTGATGGCCTCGATGCGCGCCGCATCGTCGAGCACCCAGACCTGGTGGCGCACGCCGTAGCCGTCTTCATCGACGCTGACGTCAGCGACTGCCTTGCCCTGGGCGATGGCGTCGATCAGCGCATCGGCGGCTGGCAATGACGGGTAGGCGAGCAGCACCGGCCCGGTCTCGGCATTGGTGGCCTCGATCTGCCGCACGCGGTCGTCTTCCTTGTCGGGGCGGGTGAATTCGTGTTTCTTGATGCGGTTGTTGTTGTAGCAGGCGACCGACGCCGCGGCGACCAGCCCGGTCTGAACGTGCGTTCCGGCAGCGCTGCTCATCGTCAGCCGATAGGCGTAGTAACAAGGTTTTTCGTCGCGCGTCAGCACCCCGGCAGCGAGCATGGCCGCCAGATTTTCCGCTGCCTTGACATAGACCGAGGGATCGTAAGGATTGATGTCTGCCGGCAGATCGATCTCGGGCCGCGAGACATGCAGGAACGACCAGGGCTTGCCGGCGGCACGTTGCCGGGCCTCCTCGGCGGACAGCACGTCATACGGCGGCGCGGCCACCTCGGCGGCGCGGCCGGGCGCCGGACGCAAGCCGCGCAAGGGCTTGATCAGGGTCGTCAGCGGCTGCTTGGCGTTGTCGGACATGAGGGTTTATTTGCCGGACTGGCGCCCGGCCAGCGGACCGCGCAGGGCGTCATGCGCTTCCCGAATCATGTTTTCCGTGGTAGCCCAATCGACACAGGCATCGGTCACCGAGCAGCCGTATTTGAGCTGCGACAGGTCGGCGGGAATCGACTGGTTGCCGGCTTCGAGGTTGCTCTCGATCATCATGCCGACGATGGACTTGTTGCCGAGACGGATCTGGTTGACCACATCCTGCATGACCAGCGGCTGCAGCTCAGGTTTCTTGTAGCTGTTGGCGTGCGAGCAGTCGATGACGATGTTCTGGTGCAGCTTCGCCTTGGCCAGGGCGGTTTCGGCGAGCGCCACGCTTACCGTGTCGTAGTTGGGCCGGTCGCCGCCGCCGCGCAGGACCAGATGGCCGTAACGGTTGCCGCAGGTGCGCACCACGCTGGAACGGCCCTGCATGTTGATGCCGAGGAAGTTGTGCGGGCTGCTGGCCGAGATGATGGCATTGATCGCGGCGGTGAGCGAGCCGTCGGTGCCGTTCTTGAAGCCGACCGGCGTCGACAGGCCCGAGGACATCTCGCGATGGGTCTGCGATTCCGAGGTGCGCGCGCCGATCGCCGTCCAGGCGATCAGGTCGCCCAGGTACTGGGGCGAAATCGGGTCGAGGGCCTCGGTGCCGGCGGGCAGACCGAGTTCATCCACGGCGAGCAGGAATTCGCGCGCCTTCTGCATGCCTTCCTCGATGCGAAAGGAGTCGTCCATGTACGGGTCGTTGATGAACCCCTTCCAGCCGGTTGCCGTGCGCGGCTTCTCGAAATAGACGCGCATGACCAGGAACAGCGTGCTGGCAACCTCGTCGGCCAGCGTCTTCAGGCGGCGCGCGTAGTCGAGGCCGGCAACCGGGTCGTGGATCGAGCAGGG
>CAYYHO010000161.1:0-4567 GCA_964471725.1 uncultured Methyloversatilis sp.
GTACTGCCCTCCGAAGGCAGGGGTCGGACGTTCGAATCGTCTCGGGCGCGCCAAATCCGCACCAGACAAGGCTTTTCAGCCAATACAGCCCTCTAGCGGCGTGCCCATCCAGCCATCTGGCATAGAAGGGCGAAGGTCATCTCCACAGTTTGATTTGTTGTGCCAGGCACGAGCGCTTGTGGTCATGACTTGGCAAGCATGGGCTGTCATGACATGCATATTGCCCAAAGCCTGCCTGGAGAAGAAGTCATCGGCTACATTCACCCTTCGCCCTGTATCAGCTGCCTGTCGCATGCTGACACCTACGCAATCGACACCCGCACACGTGTCAGTCGGAAACGACACCGCTCAATAACAGAGAAAAGAATGTAATTAGTATTTACAGACACAGTTCTGTATATGTAATATACAGACGTTGGATTGTTGAAAGATTGCATCTCAATAACTTCCACTGGAGGCAACGGTGCGCTACCCACTGAAGACGCTCGATCAGCTTGCCCTGCTTCTAAAGGGATTCCGCAAGACACAGGGGCTGACACAGTCCGCCATGGCGGAAAAGTTGGGAATCACCCAGCAAAGCTATGCTCACTTCGAGGCCAATCCATCGAGTGCAACGCTCGAGCGTCTGTTCATGGTGCTGCGCTTACTGGGGGTGGAGATCACCCTTGAGAAAGTGGATTCGACCTTGGAGGCGATACTGATTGCGGTCGCACCGAAGGTGATGAAGCGCAACCCTGCAGGCAGGACTGCCAGTAAGGTCAGTATCAGGAAAGCGGCTGCAATAGCACCCAAAAAGGCTGAACGCATTGCCTCGACCTCGCGGAAGAAAGAGAGCTGGTGATCATGAGGCGCCGAGCGGGTCTGCAACGGCTCAATATCTGGATGAACGGCATCCCGGTCGGATATTGGGAGTCCTCACGGCAGGGCGATCGCCTGGGCTATTTCGAAGAATGGCTGGCAGACGAGCAAGCACGGCCTCTTTCGCTTTCCCTGCCCTTCCTGCCTGGCAATGCGGTTTACCAAGGGGCGCTGGTCGCGGACTTTTTCGACAATTTGCTGCCGGACAATGACGCCATTCGGCGGCGCTTGGCCATGCGCCACCAAGCCGGGGGGATTGATGCCTTCCCTCTGCTGTCGAAACTGGGCAGGGATTGCGCGGGCGCAATCCAACTACTGCCCGAGGGCGAATCGCCGACAGACGTTTTTGAAATCAACGGCGAACCTTTGACGACGTCTGAAGTGGCGCAACGGCTGCGCAATATCACTGCGATACCCGCCCTGGGTCAGCACGAGCACGACGAGGACTTGCGATTGTCGATCGCCGGTGCGCAGGAAAAGACCGCTTTGCTCCGCCATGGGAACCAATGGGTTCTTCCCCGCGGCAGCACGCCGACAACCCATATCCTCAAGCTGCCACTGGGCTTGGTCGGCCACATGCAGGCCGATATGCGGACATCGGTTGAAAACGAATGGCTATGTGCCAGGATCATGGCAGCCTATGGCATCCCGATCGCCGCATGCGAAATCGAAACCTTCGAGGATCAAAAAGCACTGGTGGTCAAGCGATTTGACCGCACCCTGTCAAGCGATCGCAGCTGGATCATCCGCCTGCCCCAGGAAGACATGTGCCAGGCAACGGGAACCTCGCCGCTCCGGAAATACCAGTCGGACGGCGGTCCGGGCATTACGCAGATCATGGCTTTGCTGCTGGGGTCGGAGCGCGCCGAGCAGGATCGGAGGAACTTCTTCAAGACCCAGATTGTTTTCTGGGTGCTGGCCGCCACCGATGGTCACGGGAAAAACTTCAGCATCGCCCACCTGCCTGGCGGCCGATATCGTGCCACGCCGATCTATGATGTGCTTTCTGCCCATCCTGTCATTGGAAGGGGGAAAAGCCAGATTCCTCCCGCCAAGGCGAAGCTTGCCATGGCAGTACGGGGGAGTGCCATTTACTACCTGATCGAAAAGATCCAACGCAGGCACTGGATTGCCCAGGCGCAACAGGTCGGACTGGGTGCAGAGGCAGCCGAACAACTGATCGAGGAAGTTGTCGAAACTACGGAAACGGTTATTGACACAACAGCCGGACAACTACCTGGGAAGTTTCCTCGCGATCTGGCCGAAGCCATATATCACGGTATGCGCAGACTTTCCGCCCAACTGGCTGCTTGATCCACAGGGGCGGCAGACTCAATAGGACACCCTAGCCAACTTGTGAGTGGCGGGAATGTGAGCGTCGTATTCGTTCTCGCATTCAATGTTCTGATTGACGCCGCATGGATCCCATTCGCTGAAACGCAGCTTGCGAATGGTGTCGGCCCGGCACAACGCAGATTCGAAACGAACCTAGGGCTTCAGATCCAGGACGGGCGTGTCGGCGAAGGCGTCGATGTCGTCGATCTCGATGACATTGCCATCCACCGAGAGCACCCGCACGTTGCTCAGGGCGATCAGGTTGGGGCGGAAGGGCGAGCGGGTGGCGAACACGCCGCGCAGGGGGCGGGTCGTGTCGCCGCGCGGATGTACCTGCAGGATGGCGCGCCGGTCGGGCGTGTCGTTGCGGTCGAACCAGTACAGCACCCAGAGCGACGACAACTGGTCGACGCCAAGCAGCGCCGCCTGATAGCGCGGCTCGATGACGATGAAGGTTCTGCCATCGGTTTTCTTGATCCAACCGACCGGGCTCATCGTGTAGCGGGTTGCGGCCTGTGCCTCCTCGGCAGCCGGGGCGGGCCGGCTCCAGCCGGCGCCGGCGGCAACCATCGTCGCTGCAAGTGCCGCCGCGCATAAACCGCTGCATGATGAGGGCGTATTTCGGGCGAGTTTCATGGCGTGCCTCTTCCAGTCGGACGATGGGCGGGCCGGCAGCGCAGGAGTTGCCGGCGGCATGGCGAAATCCGGTCGATAGGATGCGTTAATATTTTATGCGTAGAATGAGCCTGTATTCGATCATGGGAACATGCGTAGCCGGGCGCAAGCTGCTGCCGGACGAGAGACGGAAACAGATAATGAGGGGCATATGATGAGCAAGAAGCTTCCGCGTGCGCTGGTGCTGGCTGGCCTGGCCGCCCTGACCTTGCCGCCAGCGCTGGCCATGGGTGATAAGCCGAAGGATGCCGATTTCGAGGCGGCCAATCTCCGTATTCAGCCGCTGGCCAAGGTCAAGCTGGCGCCGGCATCGACGGCGGGCGCCGCAATCGGCAACCGGACCGGCGAAGAGCTGTACAAGGCGGTCTGCGGCGCCTGCCATGATGCCGGCGTGGCCGGCGCACCGAAGACTGGCGACAAGGCGGCCTGGGCGCCGCGCATCGGCGTCGGCCTCAGCGTGCTGACCAAGACGGCGATCGCCGGCAAGGGCGCGATGCCGCCCAAGGGCGGCGCGGATGCCACCGACGAGGAACTCGCGCGCTCCATCGTCTTCATGGCCAACAAATCCGGCGCCAGCTTCAAGGAGCCGGTGGCGGGCAAGATTGCCGGCGGCGAACGCAGCCCGGCCTCGATCATCAAGACGGCCTGCCTGAAGTGTCACGAAACCGGCGACAAAAGCGCCGCGGACGCTCCCAGGCTATCCGACAAGGCCGCCTGGACCCAGCGGCTGTCGAAGGGGCTCGATGCCGTCACCGAAACGGTGATCCGCGGCCACGGCCACATGCCGGCGCGCGGCGGCCTCGCCGACCTGACGGACGCGGAACTGCGCGGCGCCATCGCCGAGATGTTCAAGCGCGTCGGTTCGAAACCCAACTAAGAACCTATTTCAGTAGGCGAATAACCGGGGCGGCCGTCTGGCCGCCCCGGTTGCTTATATCGCCCACGTTCACACGTCAATATTCCGCGCGTAGAGCGCATTGTCTTCGATGAATTTGCGGCGCGGCTCGACGATGTCGCCCATCAGCGTGGTGAAGATTTCGTCGGCGGTGATGGCATCCTCGATCTGCACTTTGAGCAGGCGGCGCACCTTGGGATCCATGGTGGTTTCCCACAGCTGCTCGGGATTCATTTCGCCCAGCCCCTTGTAGCGCTGCTTGCAGAGGTTGCGCTCGACCTCGCCGAGCAGCCATTGCATGGCGGCGGCGAAGCTCGCCACTCCCTGCGACTTCTCGTTTCGGCGCACGCTGGCATCCGCGTCGAGCAGGCCGGCGAGCAGTTGCGCCGTCTTGCGCAGCTGGCTGTAATCGCCGGAGAGCAGGAAATCCTCGTCGACAGTGGTCACGCGCAGGTTGCCGTGGCGCATCTTCGCCAGCCGCAACTGCCAGGCCTCGGCCTTCTCGTCATAGACGGCCGTCACCGCCAGCTTGTCGGCCACGGCGCGCTGCAGGGCGACGGCGCTGGCCGTGGCGGCCTCCTGGTCCCCCAGGTTGAGCGCGATGTCGCTGGCGATCAGCGCATGCAGGGCATCGGCATCGACGAAGTCGGCGAGCCGGCGGATGATCGATTCGGAAGTCAGGTAGCTGTGCGCCAGTTCCGCAAGCGCGGGGCCCTCGATCGGCGCCGCATCGCGGCGCGGCAGCAGAGCCGCCCCGTCGAGCGCCAGCGTCAGCAGGTACTGGTTGAGCTCGTTGTCGTCCTT
>CAYYHO010000162.1:0-4513 GCA_964471725.1 uncultured Methyloversatilis sp.
TGATCTTGCCGTTGCCGCGCACCGGGCCGTCGAGGCGCTGCAGGTTGCAGTTGACGACGAAGATCAGGTTGTCGAGCTTCTCGCGCCCGGCCATGCCGATGGCGCCCATCGATTCGGGTTCGTCCATCTCGCCGTCGCCCATGAAGGCCCAGACCTTGCGGCCGGTGGCATCGATGTGGCCGCGGTCGTGCATGTACTTCATGAAACGCGCCTGGTAGATGGCCTGCAGCGGGCCGAGGCCCATCGATACCGTCGGAAACTGCCAGAAATCCGGCATCAGCCAGGGGTGCGGATAGGAGGTCAGGCCCTTGCCATCGACATCCTGGCGGAAACCGTCGAGCTGCTCGGCAGTCAGGCGGCCGAGCATGAAGGCGCGTGCATAGATGCCCGGCGCCGAATGGCCTTGGACGAAGATCAGGTCGCCGCCATGGCCATGTTCGCCTGGGGTCGGCGCGCGCCAGAAATGGATGAAGCCGACGTCGTAGAGCGTGGCCGCCGAGGCGAAGCTGGCGATGTGGCCGCCGAGGTTGGAGCCGCCCTGGTTGGCGCGCAGCACCATGGCCAGGGCGTTCCAGCGCACATAGGAACGGATGCGATGCTCGATGGCGTAATCGCCCGGCGCGGTGACCTGGCGGTCGGCCGGGATGGTATTGACGTATTCGGTATTGGCGCAATAGGGCTGGTTGATGCCGGCGCGGCGACCGAGCTCGATCAGCCGCTCGATCAGGAAGTGCGCGCGCTCGGGGCCTTCCTGGCTGATGACGGCCTCCAGCGCATCGAGCCATTCGCGGGTTTCCTGGCTGTCGGCGTCGAGTGCCGCGGCGCTGTTGTTATTTTCGGTGGCCATGCGGAATCTCCTTCTGTGGGCAGCTGCGAGAACAGCCTGTCGCTATTCCCGACGGCAGCTGTCGGGAATGGGACGATTTTACACAAAGCGCCCGCCCTGCCGCAGCCATGCACCATTCCTGTGCCGCACTGCACCCGCAGGGCAAGCGAAGCAAATCCGCGCCAACACAAATTCTTATTTGGTCATAAACATACGAAAGTGATAGACTCGCCCCTCTCGAACGGAATATTCATGGCATATTCGAGCACCCCTGCCCCCATGCCACCCCTGCCACCCCTGCCGGCAGCGCCCGCCGATGCGGCCACGCTGCTCATCGTCGACGACATGCCGGAGAACCTGGCGGTCCTGGGGCAATTGTTGCGCGATGCCGGCTACCGGGTCAGGGCCGCCAATTCCGGTCGGATGGCGCTGCAGTATGTCTTTCAGGCACCCCGCCCCGACCTCGTCCTGCTCGACGTCATGATGCCGGAAATGGACGGCTATGCAGTGCTGCGGCGCCTGAAGGCCGATCCGGCCAGCAGCGCCACGCCGGTGATCCTGCTCACCGCGCTCGCCGACACGGCCGACGAACTGCACGGCTTCAGCGAGGGCGCCGCCGACTACATCACCAAGCCCTACCAGCCGCCGATTGTGCTGGCCCGTGTGCGCACCCAACTGGAACTGAAGCGCGCCCGCGACCTGCTGCAGGATCACAATGTCTATCTCGAGGCCGAAGTGGCCCGCCGCATGGCGGAAAACGAGCGCGTGCAGTCCGTCAGCATCACCGCGCTGGCCAATCTCGCCGAGGCCCGCGACGCCGAAACCGGCAACCACATCCTGCGCACGCAAACCTACGTGCACATGCTGGCCCGGCGCTTGCAGGGACATCCCCGCTTCGCCGCCTTCCTGACCGAAGACACGATCGACCTGCTGACGCACAGCGCCCCCCTGCATGACATCGGCAAGGTGGGCATTCCCGACCACATCCTGCTGAAACCCGGCGCGCTGAGCGGGGACGAGTGGGTCGTCATGAAGACCCACGCGCAACTCGGCGCCCACGCGATTCAGCGTGCCGAGACAGCCGGCGGCGAACCCCTGCCCTTTCTCGCGCTGGCCAAGGAAATCGCCCGCTGGCACCACGAAAGGTGGGATGGCAGCGGCTATCCGGACGGTCTCGCCGGCGAGGCCATCCCCCCCGCCGCCCGCCTGATGGCGATTGCCGATGTCTTCGATGCCCTCGTGTCGTGGCGGGTCTACAAAAATCCCTTCGGCGCCGACGAAGCGCGGCAGCTGATTGCCGCCGGACGCGGCAGCCACTTCGATCCCGACGTCGCCGACGCCTTTCTCGGTCACTACGACGACTTCGTCGCCATCGCACGCCGCTATGCCGATCACTGAGCCGACCACTGAGCCGACCACTGAATCCGTTCAGGTTCCGGAACCTCAGGGCGGCACCTTGCTGGCAATCCTGGTCGCCTTCACCCTCGCCATCGTCGCGGGCGGCAGCTACCTCTACCGCACCCTGGCCGACGAACTCATGCAGGACAAGCGTGAGGAACTGGCCGCCGTCGCCCAGATCAAGAGCCGCCAGGTCGAGGACTGGCTGGAATTCAACCGCAAGCTGGTGCTGGCGCGCACCACCAGCGCCTCTTTTGCCCATGCCGTCGAAAGCTGGCGGGCGACCCGCGACCCGCACATCGAACAGGACCTGCGTCGGCGCTTCGAAACCGACCTGCGAGATCCGTCCTTTTCCAGCGTCGAGATGCTCGACCTCAATGGCAACCGGCTCTTGTCCGCCGGAACTGCCGAACACGCTGCAGCCTGGCTGCGCCCCTGGATCGAAGCGGAACTCACCGACCCGGCGCCGCTACTGATCGACATGCACCGCCATCAGGACGGTCACGTCCACCTCGGCCTCCTCAGCGCCGTGCGCGACCCCGGCAAGCCCGACAGCATGCCTTCCGCCACCCTGCTCTACAGCATCAACACCGAGCCCGGCCTGCTGCCGCTGATCGCCACCTGGCCGCGCCCCTCCAGCAGCGGCGAAATCGTGCTGGTGCGCCGCGACGGGGATAAAGTCATGCATCTCACTGGCGTGATGCACGGCATCGGCAAGCCGATGCAGCTCGCCGTCGGCATGGAACAAACACAGTTCCCGGCCGTGCAGGCCCTGCGGGAAGGCGCCGGCGTCTACAGCGGCCCCGATTACCGCGGCGTGCCGGTGCTGGTCGCCGCCCGGCCGGTCGCCGGCACCCCCTGGATGCTGCTGGCCAAGATCGATGTGGCGGAAATCACGACCGGCCTGCGCCAATTGACGCTCACCATGCTGGCCCTCACCCTGCTGGCCGCAATCGCCGCCGCCGCTTTGATCTTCGTGCTCTGGCGCCAGCAGCAGCTGCGCGCCGCGCGGGTAGAGCTGGCGCAGCAGCGCACCATCGGCACGCTCGAACAGCGCTACCGCACCACGCTGACCAGCATCGGCGACGGCCTGATCGCCACCGACGCCGAGGGCCGCGTCGAATTCCTCAACCCCGTGGCGGAGCAGCTGACCGGCTGGCCGCTGGCCGAGGCGGCAGGCAAGCCGCTCGAAGAAGTCTTCGTCATCATCAACGAGGACAGCCGAGAAACGGTGGAAAGCCCGGTGCGCAAGGTGCTGCGCGAGGGGGGGATCGTCGGGCTGGCGAACCACACCCTGCTGATCGCCCGCGATGGCCGGGAGCGGCCGATCGCCGACAGCGGCGCGCCGATCCGCGACGCAGACGAGCCTGCGGCTGCCATCAGCGGTGTCGTACTGGTGTTCCGCGACCAGAGCGAGGAGCGCCTGATGGCGCGCGCCCTGCGCGAATCGGAAGCGAAATACCGGCTGCTCGCCGAGAATGCCAGCGACTTCATCTTCTGGTTTTCCCCCGAGGGCCGCTTCGTCTATGTCTCCCCGGCCTGCGAGCAGATCACCGGCTACGCGCCGGAGGACTTCATGGCCGATGCCGGCCTGATGCTGCGCCTGGTGCACCCGGATGATCGCGCCGAGCTGGCAAGCGACAGAAACAACATCACCGCCGGCCGGCTGGAAAAGTTTTTCCGCATCCGCCGGCGCGATGGCGAATTGCGCTGGGTATCGCGCAACTGCACGCCGGCGCGGGATGCGGACGGCGTCTTCATCGGCCGCCACGGGCGCATCACCGACATCACCGCGCGCCGCCGCTCCGAGGACGAACTGAGCAAGCTGGCCCTGGCCGTGGAGCAAAGCCCCGAGAGCATCGTCATCACCGATCTCGATGCCAAAATCGAGTATGTCAACGCGGCCTTCCTGCGCGCCACCGGCTACGCCCGCGAGGAAGTACTGGGCCAGAATCCGCGCTTCCTGAAATCCGGCAAGACCCCGGCGGAAACCTATCAGGCGCTGTGGCAGGCCCTGACCCAGGGCCGCTCCTGGCAGGGCGAGTTCGTCAACCGCCGCAAGGATGGCAGCGAATATGTCGAATCCGCCTCCGTCACCCCGATCCGCCAGGCCGATGGCAGCATCACGCATTACGTCGCCGTCAAGGAGGATGTCACCCAAAGACGGCGGCTGGCGGCCGAACTGGCCCGCCACCGCTACCATCTCGAAGAGCTGGTGGGCGAGCGCACCGTGCAGCTGGCCGAAGCGCGCGATGCCGCGGATGCCGCCAACCGGGCCAAGAGCGCCTT
>CAYYHO010000163.1:0-4506 GCA_964471725.1 uncultured Methyloversatilis sp.
GCCGAGGCGGGTGAAGAATTCGAAGTTCGAGATCGACCGGTTGCCCGACTCATCCCCGGCAGTGTCGCCGTCCTCGGGATAGACGAAGATCAGGTCGATGTCGGAGGAGACGTTCAGCTCGCGGCCGCCCAGCTTGCCCATGCCGACGACGATGAGGGGCTGACGTTCGCCGGCCGGGTTTTGCGGCGCCCCGTAACGCCCGACCAGTTCGGCCTCGATGACGGCCAGTGCCTGGCTGACGACCGTTTCGGCGAGCAGCGTCATGCTTTCCAGCACTTCGTTCAGGTCGGCGACACCGGCGAGGTCGCGGCTGGCGATATGCATCATGGCCCGCTGTTTCAACTGGCGCAGGGCGGGTTTCAAGCTCGCTTCGCCGCCGGGCGTCTCCGCCAGCCAGCGCTGCAGCCGCGCGGCGTCCAGCGGCCCGGCATCGGCGGCCAGCGCGGCGGCCATGGTCGCCGACAGTTCCGGCCTGGCCAGCACCAGACGGGAGAGGTAGCGGGAGTACGCGACGGGGTCGGTTTGCAGGGAGGGTGCGGCTGTCATGGATTAAAATTCGGCGATTGGGGCACCATTCCAGGCTGCCCGCGTCAAACTGCGCCATTGTAGTCTTCCCCCGCCCCATGCCCGTGCCGTTTTCCCCCGCTGCGCAACCGCCGCCATCGACCCCGAGCCGCAAGCCGGCCTGGCGCAGCCTGCTCAAGTGGGGCGTGCGCCTGTTGCTGCTGCTGTACTTCGCCCTCGCCCTGCTGGTGCTCGCCGGGCGCTACCTGGTACTCCCCGAAATCGCCGCCTACCGCAGCGACATCGAGCAGCAGCTCACGCGGGCCATCGGCCTGCCGGTCAGGATCGGCGCCGTGTCGGCAGAATGGCCCGGCTTGCGGCCGCACCTGAACATCGACCAGCTGCAGCTGCTCGATTCCGATGGGCGTCCGGCGCTGGCCTTCGATCGCGTCGAGGTCGACATCGGCTGGTCCACGCTCTGGCGCTGGCGCGTGCACCTGCATCGGCTGGAAATCAAGGCCCCGGCGCTGGAAGTCCGCCGCGCGGCGGATGGCGCGTTGTTCGTCGCCGGCCTGCCCCTGCAGGACGACGGCGAGAGCAATTTCATCGAATGGCTGCTGCTGCAGGGTCGCGTGGTGATCCGGGACGCGCGCATCGTCTGGCACGACGAACTGCGCGGCGCGCCGCCGCTGATCCTGCGGCACCTGGATGCCGAGCTGAGAAATGCCGGTGCGCACCACAGTTTCGGCCTCAGCGCCGAGCCGCCTGAGCCTCTGGCGACTCGCCTCGATGTGCGCGGCAACCTGGTCGGCCGCAATCCGGACGATCTGGCCAGCTGGCGCGGCGAACTGTACGCCGATGTCGGCCGCACCGACCTGGCGGCCTGGGCGCCCTGGTTCGATCCCCCGCTCGAATGGACGCGCGGGCAGGGCGGCCTGCGCCTCTGGCTCGGCTTTGCGAACCTGCAGCCCACCGGCTTCACCGCCGACCTGCAACTGGCCGACCTGTCCGTGCGGCTGCAACCCGGCCTGCCGGTGCTCAAGCTGCAGCATCTCGAAGGCCGTTTGTCCGCTCGCCGCGACAAGGAAGACATCGTCGGCGAAATCAGCCGCCTGCGACTGGCGACGGCCGAGGGCGTCATCCTGCCGGCCACCGACGCCCTGTTGCGCATCAATACGCGCGGCAAACGGGAAGGCGGCACATTCCGTGCCAACGAGATCGATCTGGGCGCCCTGGCGGCATTGGCGAGCCATTTGCCCCTGCCCGCGGAGACGCACCGACATTTGAAGACCTTTGCGCCGAGCGGACGCTTGTCCGGCTTGGAGTTCAGCTGGCAGGGGGCATTCGAAGCCCCGGCGCGCTGGCAGGCAAAAAGCCGTTTTGCCGCACTCGGTCTGGCGGCCTATCGGGAATTCCCAGGGTTTGGCGGCCTCTCGGGGCGCCTGGAAGGCGACGAGCGCGCCGGCCACGTCTATCTGGACAGCCAGGATGCGCAGATCAACCTGCCGAAGGTGTTCCCGGAACCGACGCTGGCGCTCAGCCAGCTCAGTGCCGAGGTGGGCTGGCAGGTTTCTGCGGCGCCCGCCGCAGGCAAGGAAGCCGCACCTCGCATCGACGTGTCGATCGCCCGCTTCGCCTTCGTCAATGCGGATGCCAGCGGCGAGCTGACCGGCCGCTACCGCTACACGGGCGAGGGGCCGGGTGAAATCGATATCGCGGCGAAGCTGACGCGCGCCGTCGGCAATGCGGTCTGGCGCTACATGCCGCTGGCGGTGGGAGAGAACACGCGCGAATGGCTGCGCGCCAGCATCCTCGGCGGCCAGGCCAGCCAGGCCACCTTGAGGCTCAAGGGGCCGCTGGATCATTTCCCGTTCCGCGACGGCAAGCACGGCATCTTCCAGGTCAAGGGCAGATTTCAGGGAGGCAAGCTCGACTATGCCAGCGGCTGGCCGGGCATCACCGACATCGACGGCGAACTGCTCTTCGAGGGGGTGCGCATGTTGGTTCGCGGCCAGCGGGCGACGCTGGCCGGGGTCAGGCTGAGCGAGGTTGCCGCGGAAATTCCCGATCTTGAAGTGTTCGACGAAATCCTCACCGTCACCGGCCGTGCCAGCGGGACGACCCGGCAATTCCTCGATTTCATCGAGGCCAGTCCGGTCGGCGGCCATATCGACCATTTCACGCAGCCGATGACGGCCAGCGGCCGGGGCGATCTCAACCTCAAGCTGGTTCTGCCCTTGCGCCGCCTGGCCGATACCAGGGTACAGGGCCGCTACCGCTTCGCCGACAACGTCGTGAAGGTCTTGCCCGAACTGCCGCCCTTCACCGCGGCGCAGGGGGAAATCGCTTTCACCTCCGATCGCCTGCAGGCCAAAAACCTGCGCGCGAGTCTGCTGGGCACGCCGGTTACGCTCGAACTGTCCTCGGCGCCCGGCGGTCTGGTGCGCGTCAATGCATCGGGCAGCCTGCCCGTCCAGGCCTTGCGCCAGGAATACGGCTGGCGTGCACTCGATCATCTGTCCGGCGAAGCTGCCTGGCGCGGCAGCGTGGCAGTGAAAAAGCCCGGCGCCGAAATTCGCCTCGAGTCGACACTGGCCGGCCTGGCTTCCAGCCTGCCGGAGCCACTCAACAAGTCGGCCCGCGATGCGCTGAATCTGCGCATCGACGGCCGCGTCGGGCCCGGCCTCAACGACTGGACGGCGACCCTCGGCCAAAGCGCCGCCGCGCGTCTGCAGCAGGGCGGCGGCAGCGAAGCCTGGCGGGGCCGCATCGCGCTGGGCGAGGCGGCGGTGCGCCAGGCGCAAGCCTTGCCGCCGGGCCAGGCCGTGCCGGCGAGCGGGGTGACGCTGGCCATCGCGCAGCCGCGACTCGATCTCGATGCCTGGCGCCGCCTGCAGTTCGCGCCGGCAGCGCAGGAGGGCAAGGCGGGCATGCCGGCCCTGGCGCTGAACGGGCTGGAGCTGAAGAGCGCCGACTTGCGGCTGGCCGGGCGCAGCTTCCGCGATGTGCAGGTGAGCGGGGTGCGTGCCGACAGGCGCTGGCGCTTCACTATCGACAGCCGGGAGGCGAAGGGTCAACTGAGCTGGTGGGATGGCGCCGGCGCCGGCGCCGGGCGCCTCAGCGGTCGCCTGGCACACCTCACGCTGCCCAAGGCCGAGCAGGGCCAGCCGTCATTGGTCGATGACGATCTGCGTGAATTGCCGGCGCTCGACCTGCAGATCGACCAGTTGAAAGTGCGCGACATGAATCTCGGCGAACTCAAGCTGGTGGCCGAAAACCGCGAAGGGGTCTGGCGTGCCCAGACCGAAATCCGCAACGACGCGGCCCAGCTGAGCGGCGAGGGCCGCTGGCAGGCACGGCGCGGCGCGGCCATGGCCACAGCAACTGCGGCGGCTCCCGCCCCGGCGTCCGAAACCACCCTGAATTTCAAGCTGGACGTCGGCAACGCCGAAAAACTCCTCGGCCGCCTGGGCATGCCCGATGCCATGCGGCGCGGCACGGCGCTCATCGAGGGCGATGTCGCCTGGCGCGGCGCGCCGCAGGCTTTCGACCTGGCGCAGCTGGCCGGCAAGCTCAAGGTCGAGGCGTCCAAGGGGCAGTTCAAGAAGCTCGAACCCGGCGTCGGCCGGCTGCTCGGGGTGTTGTCGCTGCAGTCGCTGCCGCGGCGCATCACGCTCGACTTCCGTGACATCTTCAGCGAGGGCTTCGCCTTCGACAGCATCGCCGGGGTCGCCAGCCTCAACCGCGGGGTGATGAAGACCGACGAACTGAACATTCGCGGCCCCTCGGCACGGGTGCTGCTGGCCGGCCAGGTCAACCTGCTCGATGAGACGCAAGACCTCAAGGTGCGGGTGCAGCCCGCCCTCGGCGAGAGCATCGCCGTCGGCGCCATGATCGTGAACCCGGTGGCCGGCGCCGTGGCCTGGCTGGCGCAGAAGGCCCTCAGCGATCCGCTCGCCCAGGCCTTCGCGTTCGAGTACAGCGTCACCGGCGGCTGGAACG
>CAYYHO010000164.1:0-4500 GCA_964471725.1 uncultured Methyloversatilis sp.
CGACCGCCCCGATCGGCGCGCACTGCCGCTGATCCGGCGCCCGCCGCCCGCCGTCCCGCCAGGGCGGCGGGGGGCGACTATCATCGAGACGTGGCCGAGAACGGCAACGGCAAGCTGACGACTGCCGATACTGGCGACAAAGTCTATCTCTACATCGGCGCGCGCCGCGGCGGTCGCTATCTGTATTCCCTCGATGTCACCAACCCCCTTGCTCCCGCCTATCGTTGGAAGATCGACAACGGCACCGCCGGCTTCTCCGAGTTGGGACAAACCTGGTCGCAGCCGACAATCGTGACCGGAATCAATGCACACATCAACCCGGTGGTGATGTTTGGCGGCGGCTACGATCCACATGTTGAAGATATCGAAAACTGCACGATCACCAGCGCCACCACGTCGTCAGTTACGTACAGCAAGGGCACCATAGCCTATAACACCAACCCCGCCACGGGTTGTACCGTAAGCGGAGGCGTCAGCACCACCGTCAATCGCTCCATGGGACGCGCGATCTACATGGTGGACGCCATTACCGGCGAACTGGTCTGGAGTGCAGGCCCCCCCGGCAGCGGCGCCACACTGGAAGTCAGTGGCATGAATTTCTCAATTCCCGCCGATATCCAGGTCATCAAGAACGAAAGCGGTGGCGCCACCAATCGGGCCTATGCGGTCGATACCGGCGGCAATGTCTGGCGCATCGATTTCGGCGCCGTCGACAAGGCCAACTGGACTGTCACCAAGCTGGCGGCGATCGGTGACCTCAGTACCAAGTCCGGCCGCCGTAAATTCCTTTATCCACCCGACGTGGTCAGCAAAAGCGGCTACGACGCAGTACTGATCGGCACGGGAGACCGCGAGCACCCCTTTGATGTCACTGTCGCCAACCGGTTCTACATGCTCAAGGACCTGGGTGGGGATACCGGTCCGGTTACCGGCGCCAGCGTCGACCAGCCGACGCTTACCGAGACCGCCTTGTATGACACCACAAGCAACTGCATCCAGGACTGCACCGGCTCTTTACAAAGCAATGCAATCACCGCGCTGGAAAATGCCAAAGGCTGGTACTTCTCCCTGGGAACTGGCGAGAAGAACATAGGCAACGCGATTGCTCTGGCAGGGGTTGTGTTCTTCAACACCAATCAGCCGGCACAGAGCTCCGACAGTTGCGGCAACAATCTCGGCATTGCCCGCCAGTATCAGGTTGCGGTTGCCGATGCCACCTCGGTACGCGATATGGATGCAAGTGGAATACTGACCGTAAGTGACCGATTTTCGGTCCATGCAGGGGGAGGCTATCTGCCATCGCCTGTTCATGTCGTGGTGCAGATCGATGGACAGATATATGAAGGGGTGATTTCCGGCACTTCCGTGCAGCAACCTCCGGGAACCACGATTGGTTCAAGATCGCGCCGTTACTGGTACAGGGAAATCGACTAAAGATCCGTCGCAGCGGAAATAAGCAATCCATACCGCCGGACACATGCCAAGCTGCAAGGACGCATGCCGTTTGGCGGTAGGGTTGGGGCTTTCCTTATTCCTCCACGCGACTTTTCTCGGCTTCTTGCTGCTGCAATCCAGCGGAACTGGGCGAAGTGACGTTACTGAAGTTGCGCCGACTCTGCTGCGCGTCACCTTGAGTTTGCAAGACGAGGGAACAAGCCCGATAGTGGTCGATAAAATTGGCAGGTCGGGTGAAAGCCTGCCGCGAACCGCTATTCCCCCGCTCGACAGCGCGCAAGAACCAAGGCATGAAGACCTCCCCGGTAACCAGGGGTCGTCGAAACGCTACTTCGGAAATCACGAGGTCGACGTGCGGGCGACCCCGATCGATCTACAGCCTGTGCTGATCCCCCAGCAGGCCTATCTGGCCCGCGTGCGCGGCACTGTACGCATCCGCGCATTCATCGATGAGCATGGTCTGATTGAAAGTCTTGACGTCATCGACGCAAACCCGCCAGGGGTGTTCGAAGAAGCTGTAATCGCAGCTTTGGCTGAAACACGTTTTTTTCCGGCGCGACGCCTTGGACGCGCTGTTGCCTCAGTCAAGGAACTCAATATCACCATAGACCCCTACGAAACGATCAATCAACCCTAGTCGGCCAGTCTACGAGTTCCTTCGGCAACGGAAAATAGACGCCCTCCTCCGCGCCGGCAAGCGTCTCGACCGACGTGCCGCCCAGCGCCTTCAGGCGTTCGACCACCTGGCTCACCAGCACTTCGGGCGCGGAGGCCCCGGCCGTCAGGCCGATGACGGTCTTGCCGGCCAGCCAGGCCGGCTCGATCTGCGCGGCGTCATCCACCAGGTAGGCTGGCACGCCAAGGTGTTCGGCAACTTCGCGCAGCCGGTTCGAGTTCGAGCTGTTCTGCGAGCCGACGACAATGACCAGGTCGGCGCGCTGCGCCAGTGACTTGACGGCATCCTGGCGGTTTTGCGTGGCGTAGCAGATGTCGTCCTTTTTCGGCCCTACGATATCCGGGTAATGCTGTTTCAACTCCGCAACGATGGCGGCAGCGTCATCGGCCGAGAGCGTCGTCTGCGTCACGTAAGCCAGGGGTGCCGTCCCGCCAGCGCCGACTTTTAGCGCAGCCATATCCGCGGCGTTCTCGACGAGGTGGATGCCGCCATTACTCTGCCCCATCGTCCCCTCGACCTCCGGATGGCCGCGGTGGCCGATCATGATGACTTCGCGCCCCTGCCTGCGGTGACGCTCGACTTCCAGATGCACCTTGGTCACCAGCGGGCAGGTGGCATCGAAAACCTTGAGGCCGCGCCGGGCGGCCTCCTGACGGACGGCCCTGGGGACGCCATGGGCGCTGAAGATGACGGTGGCGCCATCGGGTATCTCGACGAGCTCATCGACGAAAATGGCGCCCTTGGCCTTCAGGCCATCGACGACGAAACGGTTGTGCACCACTTCATGGCGCACGTAGATCGGGGCGCCGAACTTCTCCAGTGCGCGCTCGACGATGGCGATGGCGCGTTCGACGCCGGCGCAGAAACCGCGCGGGTTGGCGAGCAGGATGTCCATCAGATGACTCCGATTATTTCCACTTCGAAACGCAGCAGCTGGCCCGCCAGCGGATGGTTGAAATCGATCAGGACGCTGGTGCCATCCATCTCGCGCACCACGCCGGCGAATTTGCCGCCGCCGGGTGCGGTGAACTCGACGACCGTCATGGGTTTGATGTCCGCACCGCCCGCGGGCATTTCGCTCAAAGGTATGCGTTTGACGAGGTCCGGATTATGGGCGCCGAAGGCCTGGCCGGGTTCGAGCGTGAAGACCTCCTGCGCGCCGACCGGCAGGTCGGCCAGGCAGGCTTCCAGCGGCGGGGCCAGTTCGCCGTTGCCGAGCTGCAGGGTGGCCGGCGTGGCGCCGAAGGTAGCCACGACCTCGGCGCCGTCGGCCGTGCTGACACGATAGTGCAGGGTGACGAGGCTGTCCGCACGGACACGTTCGGTCATTGTGCAGTTCCCGCGAGGTCTTTGTGCGTCAATTGCTGCCAGAGCAGCAGCGCCACGCCGATCACAATGGCGGAATCGGCCACGTTGAAGGCCGGCCAGTGCCAGCCAGAGACATGGAAATCGAGGAAATCGACGACGGCGCCGAAGCGCAGGCGGTCAATGACGTTGCCCAGCGCACCTGCCAGCACCAGCGTCAGGGCAAGCGGCAGCAGGCGCTCGCGGGCATGCGCACCCTGGACGTGTTGGCGCAGCATCTGCACCAGCCAGGCGGAAACCGCCAGGGCAAAAATGACGAAGAACCATTTCTGCCAGCCGCCAGCATCGGCCAGGAAGCTGAAGGCGGCGCCGGTGTTGAAGACCAGCACCAGGTTGAAGAAGGAAGTGATCTCGACCCGCTCGCCAAAATAAAAATTGGCCAGCACCCAGAACTTGCTGAGCTGGTCGACGCCGATCAGCACAGCGGCGAGCCCCAGCCAGAACGGCAGGCCCGGTGCGCGCTCAGGCATGGACCCGCGCCTCGCCCGGCCCGAACAGGTTGCTGGCGCAGCGGCCGCACAGTTCCGGATGCTCGGCGGCATGTTCATGCGCGCCGACATCGGCGCGCCAGTGCCAGCAACGCGCGCACTTCTTTTGCGCGCTCGGCATGACGATCACTGCCGTCTCGCCAGCGCCGACTTTTTCCAGAGTGACCTTCGAGCAGATCAGCACGAACTTGAGGTCTTCGCCGAGCGCTGCAAGCAGGTCGTAGGTCTCGGCAGCCGCGCGCATCTCCACTTCGGCCTGTAGCGAGGAGCCGACACCACCGGCGCTGCGCACGTCCTCGATGGCCTTGAGCACCTCGGCGCGCACCGCGCGGATCGCCCGCCAGCGTGCCAGCAGCGCGTCCTTGTCCGCGAGGTCGGGCAAGGCATGCCAGGTATCCAGCATGACGCTCGGCCGGCCCTGCACCTGGCGGATCTCCTCGGCGGTGAAGGAGAGGATCGGCGCCATCAGCCGCGTCAGCGTCTCGACGATGTGCCAGAGGACGCTTTGCGCCGAGC
>CAYYHO010000165.1:0-4472 GCA_964471725.1 uncultured Methyloversatilis sp.
CTGCACCTGGTTGAAGGAAGGCTCGATCATCTCGATCGGGTCTTCCAGCGTGCAGACGTTCACTTCCTGGGTAGCCAGCTGCTTGAGCGTGGTGTATAGCGTCGTCGTCTTGCCCGAACCGGTCGGGCCGGTCACCAGGACGATGCCGTTGGGCTGGCGGGTCATGCCCTGCCAGTGGGCCGCATCCTCGGCGGAAAAGCCGAGATCGGTGAAATCGCGCACCAGCACCTCGGGATCGAAGATGCGCATCACCAGCTTTTCGCCAAAGGCGGTCGGCAGGGTCGACAGGCGCAGCTCGATTTCCTGGCCGTCCGGGGCGCGCGTCTTGATGCGCCCGTCCTGCGGGCGGCGCTTCTCCACCACGTCCATGCGGCCGAGAATCTTGATGCGGCTGGTCATCGCATTCAGCACCGGCATGGGAATCTGGTAGACCTGGTGCAGCACCCCGTCGATGCGGAAGCGCACGACGCCCATGTCGCGGCGCGGCTCGATGTGGATGTCGGAGGCGCGCTGCTCGAAGGCGTACTGCCACAGCCAGTCGACGATCATGACGACGTGCTGGTCGTTGGCGTCCAGCGCCGCCTTGCCCTTGCCGAGCTCGACCAGCTGTTCGAAATTGGAGATGCCGGTCCTGGCGACGTCGCCGCGCTTCATGGCGCCCTTGACCGATTTCGCCATCGTGTAGAACTCGACCTGGTAGCGGGCGATGTCTTCCGGATTGGCAATCACCAGCCGGATGTCCTTCTTCAGGATCGGCTGGAGCTCGTTCTCCCAATCGCGGATGAAGGGTTCGGCGGTGGCGATCACCACCTCGGTGGCGCGCACCTCCACCGGCAGGATGCGGAAGCGCGTCGCGTAGGCGCTGCTCACCAGCTCGGTGACCGCGGAGAGATTCACCTTGAGCGGATCGATATGGTAGTAGTCGAGGCCGCTCCACTCGGCCAGCCACTCGGTCAGCATATCGAGATCCAGCACGCGGTGCGGCGGCTCGAGCGCCTTCCAGCGCTGCTCGGCAATGACGCAGAGCGGATGCCGCTCGCCGCGGTAGTAGCGCCGCTCCTGGCGGAACGCCTCGGCCTCCTCGCGCGGCACGCGGCCGTCGGCAATCAGGGCATCGACCAGTTCCGGCAGGGTCAGCCGGTGTTCGGGAGCACCATCGGGGGCATGCGCGTTCATGAAGCGCGATCATACCGATAAAAGTCGGCGCTGACGGGACGGCAATCGGCGCTTTATGGCCCTATTTTCCCGCACTATTCTGCGTGAAGGACACCCTTTGGCGCCGGATTGACGTCTGAGATGGCGAAGCCCGTGCGTCGGTGATCGGGAGCGGGCCCCGCAGGATCACTTCAGGCTTTCGTCGACATCGAGAGCATCAGTTCGTTGATGCGCTTGACGAAGCTGGCCGGATCGTCGAGCTGGCCGCCTTCGGCCAGCAGGGCCTGGTCGAACAGCACGGCGCTCCAGTCATCGAACTTGGCCTCTTCGTATTTCAGGCGCTGCACGACGGGATGCTTCGGGTTGATCTCGAGGATCGGCTTCGACGCCGGCGCCGCCTGTCCCGCCGCCTTGAGCATGCGCGCCAGATTGCCGGAGACGGCATTCTCGTCAGCGACCAGACAGGCCGGGCTGTCGGTGAGGCGATGGGTGACGCGCACTTCCTTGACGCGCTCGCCGAGGCTCGTGGCGATCTTCCCGGTCAGTTCCTTGAACTCGTCGGCATCCTTGGCCTGCTCCTGCTTTTCGGCCGCGTCCTCGAGCTTGCCGAGATCGAGGCCGCCCTTGGCGACCGAGACGAGCGGCTTGCCGGAGAACTCGGCGAGGTGCGAGACGACCCATTCGTCGACGCGATCGGAGAGCAGCAGCACCTCGATGCCCTTTTTGCGGAACACTTCCAGATGCGGGCTGTTCTTCGCGGCATTGAAGGTTTCGGCAGTGACGTAATAGATTTTTTCCTGCTCGGGCTTCATGCGGCCGATGTAATCGGCCAGCGACACCGTCTCGTCCGTCGTGTCGGCCAGCGTCGAGGCAAAGCGCAGCAGGCCGGCGATCTTCTCCTTGTTGGCGAAGTCCTCGCCGACGCCTTCCTTCAGCACCTTGCCGAATTCGCTCCAGAACTTGCCGTATTTCTCCGGATCGTTTTCCGCCATGTCGGCCAGCAGGCCGAGCACCTTGCCAGTGCAGCCCTTGCGGATGGCCTCGATGTCCTTCGACTCCTGCAAAATCTCGCGCGAGACGTTGAGCGGCAGGTCGGCCGAATCCACCACGCCGCGCACGAAGCGCAGATACAGCGGCATCAGCTGCTCGGCGTCGTCCATGATGAAGACACGGCGCACGTACAGCTTGATGCCGTGACGCGCATTGCGGTCCCACAGGTCGAACGGGGCCCGGGCGGGAATGTAGAGCAGTTGCGTGTATTCGCTCTTGCCCTCGACGCGGGCATGCGTCCACGCCAGCGGATCGTCGTAATCATGTCCGACGTGCTTGTAGAAGGCCTTGTAGTCGTCTTCGGTGATGTCGTTCTTGGGCCGCGCCCACAGGGCGGAAGCCTGGTTGACGGTCTCGTCCTCGTCGCTCTCTACCTGCGCCTTCTTCTCCTCGTCCCACTTCTCGGCCTTCATGACGATCGGCTGGACGATGTGGTCGGAGTACTTGCGGACGATCGACTGCAGCTTCCAACTCGACAGCAGGTCGTCCTGGCCTTCGCGCAGGTGCAGGATGATCTCGGTGCCGCGCTCGGCACGCTCGATCATGGCGACGCTGAATTCGCCGCCGCCGTCGGACACCCACTCGACGCCCTGGTCGGCGTTCTCGCCGGCACGGCGGGTGCGCACCGTGACCTTGTCGGCGACGATGAAGGAAGAGTAGAAGCCGACGCCGAACTGGCCGATCAGGTGGGCGTCCTTCTGCTGGTCGCCGGAGAGCTGCGCGAAGAACTCGCTGGTGCCCGATTTGGCGATGGTGCCGAGGTTGGCGATCACCTCCTCGCGGTTCATGCCGATGCCGTTGTCGCTGACGGTCAGGGTGCGCGCCGCCTTGTCGAAGCCGATGCGGATCTTGAAGTCGGCGCCGCCCTCGAGCAGGGCGGCATTGTGCAGCGCCTCGAAGCGCAGCTTGTCGCAGGCATCCGAGGCATTGGAGATCAGCTCGCGCAGGAAGATCTCGCGATTGCTGTAGAGCGAATGGATCATGAGGTGGAGCAACTGCTTCACCTCGGTCTGGAAGCCCAGGGTTTCGTGGCTGTTGTTGGTTACTGCCTCGTCTGCAACGGTGCTCATGCGGAAAACTCCTCCTGAATTCGACCCTGCCGATATTGTGGCCAAGGGAAATATTTCAAGAGTCGTAGCGGATTTCCAGCACTTCGAGCAGCTGCAGGCCGGCAGGGCTTTGAAATTTCAGGACATCGCCCTCGCGCGCCTTCATCAGCGCCCGCGCCAGCGGCGAGATCCAGCTGATCGCGCCGCTGCCCGGGTCGGCCTCGTCGATGCCGACGATGCGGTAGGTGACATCGCAGGCAGCGTCCGCGCCGAGTGGCATCACCGTCACGCTGGCGCCGAAAAACACCTGTTCCAGGTTCGTCTGCAGGGCCGGATCGACCACCTCGGCATTGTCGAGCCGCTTGGTCAGGTAACGGATGCGCCGGTCCATCTCGCGCAGCTTCTTCTTGCCGTAGATGTAGTCGCCGTTCTCGGAGCGGTCGCCGTTGCTCGCTGCCCACGCCACTACCTGCGTCAGGTGCGGCCGCTCGGTCTTGATCAGCCGCTCGAACTCCTCGCGCAGGGCCGCGTGACCGGCGGGCGTCATGTAGTTCTTGGTCCCGGCGGGCAGCGACGGCAGACCGGGCAGGTCGTCATCGTCGTCGTCGGATTCGGTTTCCTTGACGAAAGCCTTGTTCATCGTTTCTTGCTGTTGGCGCGAATCCACGCCGCGAACGCCGCCTCGTCGATATCGCCAGCGGCGACTGCAAGCATCGTCAAGACACAATCGGTATCGCTCGCCACCAGTTCGTAGCCATTCAGCACCAGGAACAATTCGACGGCCACGAAGGCCGTGCGCTTGTTGCCGTCGATGAATGCGTGGTTCTTCGCCAGTCCCACGCCATACGATGCTGCCAGATCGGCTGCATCGGGCTCACCATATGCAGCCAGATGCTGCGGTCGCGCCAGCGCCGAATCGAACAAGCCTTCATCGCGCAAGCCGACCGCGCCACCGTGCTCGGCCAATTGTTCGTCATGGACCGCCAGCATGACCGACCGCTCAACCCAGACCCAGCGGCTCATTTCGCCAGTTCGCGCAACACCTCGCGACGCTTCCTCATCACCATTCGCGCCGCTTCCATCTGGTCGGCGAAAACCGGGTCGTGAGGTGTAATTGCCACACCGTAAGGCGTATCGGTCAGATACACCGATTCGCCCTTTTCGAGCTTGAGGCGCGCCAGCACCTCCTTGGGCAGGACGACACCGACGGAATTGCCG
>CAYYHO010000166.1:0-4459 GCA_964471725.1 uncultured Methyloversatilis sp.
GCCCGGCCGCACGCAGGCGGCGATGGCGGTGAACAGCGCCTGCGTCGCGCCGGCCGTGACGGTGATCTCGTTCTCGGAGTCATAGTGCGCGCCGTAGAGCCGCGCCAGCTTCGCTGCGATCGCCGCGCGCAGCGGCGCCACGCCGGCCATCGGCGGATACTGGTTGGCGCCGGCCTTCATGTGGTGCGTCATGCGCTCCAGCAGCAGGTCCGGCGGCGAGAAATCGGGGAAGCCCTGCGACAGGTTGAGCGCGCCATGCTCGTTGGCGAGGCGCGACATGACGGTGAAGATGGTGGTACCGACCTGCGGCAGCCGGGAAGGCAAGGGGTTCATGCGATTTCCTGCGGGTTTGCGAATCAATCCGGTGCGGCTTGCGCCCTGCGCTCGAGGACGCAGAGCAGCCGCGAGGTATCCTGCAGGCCCCAGTCCGCCGCCATCAGGCCGTCGAGTTGCTGCATCACGGTGGCGCCGACCGGCAGCGGCACGCCCTGCCGCGCGGCCTCGGCCATCACCATGACGAAATCCTTGTGGTGCAGGCGGGCCTCGACGCCGGGCGCGAAGTCGCGCGCCGCCATCTTGCCGCCGAAGAAATCCAGCACGCGCGAGGCGGCCGAGCCGCCCAACATGGCCTGGCGCACGCGGCCGAAATCGACGCCGGCCGCCGCCGCCAGGCGCGCTGCCTCGGCGGTCGCCTCGATGGCGGCGACCATCACCATCTGGTTGCAGGCCTTGGCCACCTGTCCGGCGCCGGAAGCGCCGGCATGCACGACGGTCTTGCCGAGGCAGGCGAACAGCGGCGCGAGCCGTCCCGCCAGCGCCGACAACTGGTCACAGTTCCCGTTGGCGCCCCACATGATCGCCAGCGTGGCGGCTTGCGCCCCGGCGGTGCCGCCGGAAACCGGGGCATCGACGAAGTCGACGCCCTGCGCGGCGTACCGCGCGGCCAGTTCGCGCGCCACCTGCGGGGCGATGGTCGAGAAGTCTACATGCACGCTGCCCGGCGCGAAGGCGCCGAGCATCTGCTCCGCCAGGGCCGCGACATCGGCGCTGCCGGTGACGTTGGTGCAGACGATCGAGCAGTTCCGCGCCAGCTCGGCGGGCGTCTCTGCCCGCAGGGCACCGCGCGCCAGCAGGGCCTCGACACTCGCCGCGGTCCTCGTCGACGGGCGCGCCCAGATCTGCAGCGCATGCCCCGCCGCCAGCAGGTGCCCGGCCATCGGCCGGCCCATGCCGCCGAGGCCGATGAACCCGATGTTCATTATCTTTTGAACCCGATGTTCATTTGCTGGCTAACCGGAAACGGCTTTGGTGATCAGGGGCACCAGCGGCTCCGGCAGCCTGAGCTGGCCCGACAGGGCATAGGCATGGGCGCGCTCGGACATCTTCTTCCAGGTCTTGCGGATGATGTCGAGCCATTTCTCCTCGCTGTATTCGGGGTGCTTGCCGGCGAAGTCGAGCATGTAGTGCTCGATGAACACCAGGTCGATGACATCCTCGACCAGTTGCGTGTCGGGATTCACCTTCAGGCCGCGCTTGCCCACCGCCTGCCTGACCCGCTCGATGGTCGCCGCATCGTAGCCGGCTTCCTGCATCAGCCGTCCCGCGGTTTCGGCATGGAACTTGTAGAGACCGGTGCGCCACTGCAGGTAACCGTCGCGCGTCATCGGGTAGCTTTCGCGCGGGGTCTTCCAGCGCTGGATGTGCTGGGCGCGCACCGCCAGCTTGATCGCGTCGTCGGCTTCCGGCGCATAGCGCCCCAGCATGTCGCTCATGCGCTGCGCGTAAAGCAGCTCGAAGGGAACGGCCTGGCCCTCGGCATTCTTGTCCTGGCGGGGATCTTCGGCGTTGGCGGCATCGAACAGGGCAATGGCGCGGTCAAGCAGGGCAGCGGTCATCTGGGTTCTCCTGGTTATTTTGTGGTTGAGCGTATTCTTGGCATTCGGATCAGGATGACATCGGCATTCCGCGTCTCAGTCGGCAGCGACCCGGGATCCTTTGCGCGCCGCTTCCATCTGGCGGTGCAGGGCGATGGTGCGCGACAGCGCGCGCAGCTTGGCCTCGAGGATGGCGAAATTGACCGGCTTGGCCAGGTAGTCGTCGGCGCCGGAATCCAGTCCGGTGATCAGGTTCTCGTCGGTGTCGAGGGCGGAAAGGAAGATCACCGGCACCCAGCGATCGGTACTCAGCGCCTTGATGCGGCGCGTGGCTTCATAGCCATCCATGACCGGCATCATCACGTCCATGATCACCACGTCATATTCGCTGGCGCCGAACAGGTCGACGGCCTGGGCGCCATCCTCGGCCAGGTCGACCGTGTGGCCGAGCCTCCTGAGCACTGCAGCCAGAATGTGCCGGTTTGAAGCGGAGTCGTCCGCCACCAGGATCTTGTGGGTGAAGGAAATCTGGGGCTGATTCATGGTTCGGAAATTATGGGCCCGCGCAGCGGGCCGGCAGAACCGGAATGCAACCGGCACCGCCGGCAGGGCGACGTCCCAGACGACCCTGGGACATCACCCGGCATCCCACCCAGGCTGCTTAATAGACACCCTGCGCCAGCATGGCGTCGGCAACCTTGACGAAGCCGGCGGTATTGGCGCCGTTGATGTAATTGACGAAACCGCCCGCGCCCTCGCCGTAGCGCACGCAGTTGGAGTGGATGTCCTGCATGATGGTATGCAGGCGGGCATCGACCTCGCTGCGCGACCACGGCAGGCGCTGCGCATTCTGCGTCATCTCGAGGCCCGAGGTGGCGACGCCGCCGGCGTTGGCCGCCTTGCCCGGCCCGAAGAGGACCTTGGCCGCGACGAAGGCTTCCGCCGCATCCGGAGTCGAGGGCATGTTCGCACCCTCGGCCACCACCTTGACGCCGTTCTTGATCAGCTCGCGGGCATCTGCGCCGTTGAGTTCGTTCTGCGTGGCGCAGGGCAGCGCGACATCGACCGGCACGCTCCAGGGCGTCTTGCCGGGGACGAACACCAGGCCTTCGGCCTTCGCGTAGGCCTCGAGGCGGCCATACTGGTTGTTCTTGAGATCCATGAGCCGCGCCAGCTTCTCGGTGGTGAAGCCCGCCTCGTCGATCAGCGTGCCGCCGGAATCGGAAGCCGTCACCACCTTGCCGCCGAGTTCGAGCACCTTCTCGATGGCGTACTGGGCGACGTTGCCGGAACCGGAAACCGAGACGCGCATGCCGGCGAGCGACTGCTTGCGGTGGGCGAGCATTTCCTGCACGAAGTAGACGAGGCCGTAGCCGGTGGCTTCCGGCCGGATCAGGCTGCCGCCGAAGGACAGGCCTTTGCCGGTGAACACGCAGGCGGCGTTGTTCGAGAGCTTTTTCATCATGCCGGCCATGAAGCCGACTTCACGGCCGCCGACGCCGATGTCGCCGGCCGGCACGTCCGTGTCGGGGCCCAGGTGGCGATGCAGTTCGACCATTAGGGCTTGACAGAAACGCATCACCTCGTTGCGGCTCTTGCCCTTGGGATCGAAGTCCGAGCCGCCCTTGCCGCCGCCCATGGGCAGGGTCGTCAGGGCATTCTTGAAGGTCTGCTCGAAGGCGAGGAACTTCAGGATGGACAGGTTGACCGAAGGGTGGAAGCGCATGCCGCCCTTGTAGGGGCCGATGGCGGAGTTGTGCTGGATCCGGAAGGCGCGGTTGGTCTGGGTCTGATTCTTGTCATCCACCCAGGAAACCCTGAATTGCAGGGCGCGCTCGGATTCGACCAGGCGCTCGAGGATGGCATCCTCGGCATAACGCGGATTGGCGGCGATGAAGCCCCAGACGCTTTCCATGACCTCATGCACCGCCTGGTGGAATTCGGGCTGATGCGGATCGCGTGCTTTCACGTATTCGAGAAAGTCGGACAGGTTCTTGTATTTCATTTGTTCCCTTTGTTCACGAAATAGATATTCGTCGCATCGACGCCATACAGCGGTTTTGGCCAGGCTTTTCTCGCGCCATGCTCCCCCTTGCACCAGAACGGTGTGTGAGCGCCGTCACAGAGTGCACGCTTGATTGTATTCCTAACTTTGTCCCCGCTGACGAGTTCCCCGAAAAATCTCCTCCGTTGAAATAGTCGGCGCTGGCGGGACGGCGCCAGGCCTAGCCCGCCTTGAAGCGTTTCCGCAGCGCGGCGTAGTACAGCACCGGGATCACGACCAGCGTCAGGGCGGTCGATACCAGGATGCCGAAGATCAGCGCCAGCGCGAGTCCGGAGAAGATCGGGTCGTCGAGGATGAACAGGGCGCCGAGCATGGCGGCCAGGCCGGTCAGCGCGATCGGCTTGGCGCGGATCGCCGCCGACTCGATCACCGCCTCGGCGAAGTCCATGCCGGAGGCGACCTGCTCGTTGATGAAGTCCACCAGCAGGATGGAGTTGCGCACGATGATGCCGGCGAGCGCGATCATGCCGATCATCGAGGTCGCCGTGAACTGCGCGCCGAGGAGCGCGTGGCCGGGCCT
>CAYYHO010000167.1:0-4441 GCA_964471725.1 uncultured Methyloversatilis sp.
TGGCGGATACGTTTGACTGCCAGGTCTTTCACGCCACCGGGACCGGCGGGCGCGCCATGGAGGCGCTGGTCGCCGCCGGCATGTTGTGCGGCGTAGTCGATGTGACCACTACCGAAGCTGCCGATTTCATGCTCGGCGGCGTCTGCAGCGCCGGCAGCGAGCGCTTCGACGCCATCGTGCGCACTGGCATTCCCTGGGTGGGTTCCTGCGGCGCCCTCGACATGGTGAACTTCTGGGCGCTCGACACCGTGCCGGAACGCTACCGGGATCGCCTGCTGCATTCACATAACGCCAATGTCACCCTGATGCGCACCACCGCCGAGGAACTGGCGCGCATCGGCACCTGGATCGCCACGAAGCTGAATGCGTCCCCTGGTCCGGTGCGCTGGCTGTTGCCGGAAGGCGGCCTGTCCGCCATCGACGCGCCCGGCCAGGTGTTTCACGATCCGCAGGCTGACGCGGCATTGTTTGCGGCAATCGAGGCAAGCTTCGTCACCAACGACCTGCATCGCCTGGTACGCGTGCCGCATCACATCAACGATGCGGCATTCGCCCATCTGGTCGCCATGCATGTCAGGGAAGTCATGCCCATGGACATGGGCGCCGGCATGCAGGCAAAAGGAGCCAGCAGTTGACCCTGTCGCCCTGGATCGGCCGCACTGTGCTCGCGGGCGCGCTGCTCGCCTACCCGCACTTCGCCACCGATTTCTGGGTCGTCAGCGTCGGTGCTTATGCCATGGTGCTGGGCATCATCGCGCTGAGCCTGACCTTCCTCACCGCCTACGGCGGCATGATTTCGATGGCGCAAATGGCCACCGCCGGTGCGGCCGGCTACGCCCTGGCCATCTTCAGCGCCCATTCCGCCAGCGCCGGCCTAGCGCTGCTGCCCTGGCCCTGGGCGGTAGCCGCCGCGATAGCGGTGGGCACCCTGACCGGCATCCTGATCGGCATCGTCGCCGTGCGCAGCCACGGCATCTACATGCTGATGAGCACGCTGGCCATCGCCATGATCATGTTTTACCTGGCTCAGCAGAACACGACCATTTTGCATGGCTTCGACGGCTTCAGCGGTGTGGCAGTGCCGCGCCCCGGCGGCGTTTCGCTGCGCGAGCCGCTGCCATTCTTCTACCTGTGCCTGATTACCGCGACGCTGCTCTATGCGCTGGTGATCTATCTGGTGCGCGCACCTTTCGGACTGGTCATCCAGGGGATTCGCGACGACCCCTGCCGCATGGCCTCGCTCGGCTATCGGGTCTGGCTGCATCAGGTCATGGCATTCGCGGTGGCAGGCTTCATTGCCGCGGTCGGTGGGGTCCTGAGCCTCTGGTATCACGGCGGCATTTCTCCCGGTTCGATCGGCATCACCGCGACCGTCAACATACTGATCGTGGCGGTGATCGGCGGCTTGGGCCATCCGCGCGGGGCATTCATCGGCGCACTGGTTTTCGTGCTGATTCAGAATTTCGCCGTCGATCTGGTCGGCAGTGATCGCTACAACACGCTCATCGGTTTCGTGTTTCTGGTGATCGTAATGGCTTCGCCCGATGGCTTGACGGGGTTGTGGCGGCGGCTGCGGGGAATGCGCAAGGATTCCATCGACGCCGGCGTAGTAACGCAGAAACTTTGATGCAACGTCACTTTCATCCACAGGAGGACAACATGTTATCTCGCAAACTCAGGTGCCTGGCACTGGCCGCGGGCATCGCGGCAGGATTCTCCGTTTCCGTAAGCGCCCAGCCCACCAACATCCGCATCGGCGGCCTGGCCACGCTCGACGGGCCTTTCGTCGCCCTCGGCCAGGAGGCATTCCGCGCCATGGAAATGGCCTTCGAGGAAGCCAACTATACCGCCGGGGGGCGGAAGATCGACTGGATCAAGGAGTCTTCCGATGGCCGCCCCGACGTCGCGCTCACCAAGGCACGCAAGCTGATCGAACAGGACAAGGTGGACATTCTCATCGGCCCCATGTCGGGCGGTGAAGGCCTTGCCATCAAGGAATATGCCAAGACGGCGCCGACCAAGACATTCGTCAATGGCTTCTCGGCAGCCCAGGAAACCACGCTGGTCTCGCCGGCGCCCAACTTCTTCCGCTTCGGTGCCGATGGCGCGCAGTGGCAGGCCGGGCTGGGCAATTATGTCTATGACAACAAGGGTTATCGCAATGTCGCCGTGGTCGCAGGCGATTACTCGTTCGGCTACACGCAGGTGCTCGGCTTCATGAGCGAGTTCTGCGCGAAGGGTGGCAAGGTGATCGAGAAGATCTGGGTACCCAACGGCACCAAGGACTTCAGCTCGGCGATTGCACGCATCCCGAACAAGGCCGATGCCGTGTACATCATGATGGGCGGCGCCGACTCGATCAACTTCCTGACCCAATACGACCAGTCCGGCGCCAGGCAGCCGCTGATCCTCGGCTCCAACGTCTCCGACCAGACCGTCCTGAGCGCCAAAGGACCGTTTCAAAGGCGTCTGGTCGGCCTCCCCTCGGCCCACATGGTGGCGGATGGCATCGAGGATGCGGTTTATAAGGATTACGTCGCCAAGTACAAGAAGCGCTTTCCGGACGGACTGAGCTCGCCTTCGGCGCCTTTCTACGGCTACTACGTGGCGACCAAGGCCGTGCTTGCCGGTCTGAATCAGGTCGCCGGCGACCTGTCGGGCGACCAGGCAAAGTTCCGTGCTGCATTGTCGAAACTGCGGCTTGACATGCCCGCCGGGCAGGTCACCCTGGACGAGAACCGGCAGGCCATCGCCAACATCTACGTCACCGAGGTGGCGCGCGCCGGCGATGGTTCCCTTTACAACAAGGTCGTGAAGGTGATTCCGAACGTCAACCAGACCCTCGGCCAGCCCCGCGAAGCGTTTGTCGCCCGCGGCGTGCCCAGTCGCGACAATCCGTCCTGCCCGTGAAACTGCTGCTGCTCGCAACGTTGAACGGCATCACGCTCGCGGCGTTGTATTTCATCGTCGCGAGCGGATTCACGCTCATTTTCGGCATGATGCGCGTCGTCAATCTTGCGCATGGTTCGCTGTATCTGATCGGCGCCTATATTGGCCACGACGTGGCAGCACTGTCGGGTTCCTTTCCCCTCGCCCTCGCGGGCGGGGCGATCGGGGCAGCATTGGCGGGCATGGCGATCCACTACTTCCTGCTCGATCGTTATCAGGGTGACGACCTGCGCCAGGCCCTGGTGACGATAGGTCTGTCGATCATCGCCGCGGACCTGCTGCTGGCCCGTTATGGCGGTTTGTCCTATCAATTCGAACTGCCGGAGATGTTCTACGGCAGCATGCCGATGCCCATCGTCGGCGGCTATCCGATTTTCCGCATCGTGCTGATCGGTCTGGCGATTGCGGTCTATCTGGCCCTCTGGCTGCTGGTGCAGCGCACCCGCTTCGGCATCATGATCCGCGCGGGGGTCGATGATCGCCACATGCTGGGCGCCATCGGCGTCAATGTGCCGCTGATTTCAACCCTGGTATTCGGCCTCGGTGCTGCCCTGGTGGGATTCGCCGGCGTCGTCGGCAGTTCAGCGCTCTCGATTGCGCCCGGCGAGGACGCCCGTTACCTGCTCTCCTCGCTCGTCGTCGTGATCGTCGGCGGCATGGGCAGCCTGCCGGGAGCGGCGATCGGCGCCCTGTTGATCGGGCTGGCCGAACAGATCGGCCTGGCCTATTTCCCGACGTATTCGATCATTCTCTCCTTCGTCATCATGGTGGCCGTGCTGGCGTGGCGTCCCTACGGTTTGCTGGGACGCCCGGCATGAGCACCCCTGCCTTGCTGACCCGCGGCCTGACGAAGGCCTTTGGGGCACTCGTTGCCGTGCGCGACGTCTCCTTGAACATCGCTGCCGGCGAACGCCGCGCCATCATCGGCACCAACGGTGCCGGCAAGTCGACCCTGTTCAACCTCATCGCGGGCGATTTCCCCCCCAGCAGCGGCACGCTCGAACTGTTTGGCGAAAACGTCACGCCACTGCCGGCCTTCCAGCGTACGCGCCGGGGCATCTCGCGTACTTACCAGACCTCCCGAGTGTTGAGTGGTTTGAGCATACTCGACAATCTTTACCTGGCCGTACGGGGGGTACAGGCGAATCGTTTCAGCCTGCGCCTGCCCCGCGAGAAGGATGCCTGCCGGGTACGCAGTCATGCACTGGCCGCCCGAGTCGGGCTCGATACGCGCAGCGATGCCCTGGCCAGCGAGCTTTCCCACGGCGAACAGCGCCAGCTCGAAATCGGCATGGCCCTGGCGGGCGAACCACGGCTGTTGTTGCTCGATGAACCCGCCGCGGGGCTGTCGCCGGCCGAGCGGCCGATGCTCGCCAAAATGTTGCGCGAACTGCCGCGCGACATGACCATGGTGCTGATCGAACATGACATGCACGTCGCCCTGCAGGTTGCCGACCGTGTCACCGTGATGAATGAAGGCGCCGTCGTGTTC